>CAYTAQ010000028.1:0-32834 GCA_964435695.1 uncultured Desulfobacterales bacterium
TTGAATTCTTAAAATTTGAAACCCGTTGGGATTGCCGATCTTACCGCATCTACGGTGTCAGATGCAGTGCCGCATAGACCACTATAGCGAAATAGAATCTTTCCCGCAGGGCGGAAAACTGCCTGCCCAGTGAAATTCTGCGAAGCAAACCCCGAAGGGGATTTCACAGGGGCGGCAACCTCGACAATCCCTCAATTTAGGTTTAAATAGACTTGCCATCGATGGTCAACTAGGATAAATTATTTGTCAATTACATCATAATTCCATCCCCTATGCTGAAACAATACGCGGTATTATGGATAAACCCATAAGAAAAAAGATAGATAAAAGCCTGATAAAGTTGTTCCTGGATATGTCCTGTGAAGAAAGGTTGTTATCAAATGATAACACGATACGAACCATATCGGAATTAAGACATGCCTTCAGCCAGAAAACCTCCGGTATCCGATCTGAGCGCTCTTCTGAAAAAACTGAATGAAGCAAGCATCAAGTTCATCCTTGTCGGTGGGTTGGCAGCTGTCGTGCAAGGAGCGCCGATCACGACATTCGATTTAGACATCGTGCATCGCCGGTCGGATGAGAATATCAAAGGAAACGCTACGCATGAAAACTGAAAGCAAACAATAATCATTCAGAATACATCAGAGTTTAGTAGTGGCCAAACCCATACGTAAAAAGATAAAGAAAGGCATGCATACCGGCAAGCTGCGCATTGCCGATCACTGGAATGCCATCAGCATTATCGCCAATTCTCAAGCCAACCCCTTAAAAGCAGTGGCCGAGTTCGTCGAAAACAGCATTGATGCACGCGCCGAACAAATCGTCATCATAAGGGGCAAAAAAAAGGGCGAGCTCTACCTCAAGGTCAGCGATAACGGCGAGGGGATTCCGAGAGACAACCAAGGTCTGCCCGATTTTCGCCGCGTCGCAACCCATATTTGTGATTCCATCAAGCGGCAGTTCAAGGCAGAGGGAGCCATGGGAATCCAAGGAGAATTCGGCATCGGTCTTCTTAGCTTTTGGACGGTCGGTAATAAGCTAAGCTTGACCAGTTGCGGTGCCGACGGGAAAACGTATGAAATGACCATGGCCAAGGACTCACCCAATTTTACCGTCACCAAGAAACGAGTACTGCTCCCATTTAAGGGAACAGACCTGATGATCTATTCCCTGCTTCCCGGATTGCGATCTTTGACGGGAGAAAAGATTCAGCGATATCTTGCATCCGAGCTCAGAGACCGAATTAAATCTGCAGAAGTCACGGTAAAAGTTATTGACCACATCGGAAGAAAAGAGTTAATCGTTGTCCCCCGACAATTTACCGGACGTCTGCTCAATAACCTGAAACCGACCGAAACCGTGCAGGGCGATATCTATCTGGAGATTTATCTAAGCGATCCGGGCAACTCGAACAGCATCGGCCTGTATCGGCGCGGCACAAGGGTACTGCCCTCCATTACCGAACTAGACTATTTTCAGAAAGAACCGTGGACAGCAGGTTACCTGCAAGGTATTGTGGATGTACCGTTTTTGAATCTCACGCCGGGGACAAGACACGGAATTATTCTTGACGGCCATTTCGATGCTTTTTGCCGGGCGATAACTCCCGTTGAAAATCAGCTGAATCAGATCATCGAAGACCAGCGCAAAGCCGAAGAGGAGAGATCCAGCCGGCGGATTTTGCGCAGGGTCCAGCGCGCTCTCAAAGAAGCGTTTTTGCGACTCCCCCGTGAGGAGTATGACTGGTTTGATATTCATGGCGGAACGCCTCAAAAACAACCGGGAAATCTTTTTTCCAGCGGCCCCATGCGCGGAGGTTCCCGTGAAGAAAATGACCGTGGCAATGAGAATTCTGAAGATGTAACGGAAATAGATGACAATGACATCGGTCCAAAACAGTTTTTTGAGTATGCCGGTCCTTTGTTCAGCGCATTGATTTCTCCAAAATCGAGCGTCGTTTCGGTTGACAAGCGCAAGAAGTATCAGGTGGTCTGCAGGGACCGCTCCCGAAGAGTCGTTTTGGAAAACCTGGAATATCGATGGGATATTACGGATGGGGAAGGCCAGTTCAATGAAAACGACCGTGAATCGATCGTTTTCACGGCACCGCCGGAACCGTGCCTGACTACATTGCAGGTGATTGTACGGCAGAGGGATACGATTTGCAGTGATGAAGCCCTGATTACGGTCACCGATTCTCTCATGGACCCATCATCCAAAACCGGGAAAAAGGATAAAGGACTTCCCGGGTACACTTATCGCCGCGCACCGGGTGAAATGTGGCGTTCGCGGTTTGATGTGGACAAAAATGTGATTGTTATCAATAATGGACACAGGGATTTTGTCTATGCCGGCAAACAGAAAACCCGCAAGCTCCGATATATTTGCCGCTTGTTTTGCAAAGAACTCGTTCGTCACAATTTCCCCGGGCTGCCCACGGACGAACTTCTTGAGCGAATGATCGAGCTGTCCTTATACACGGAAGAACATTTGAAATAACAAATTCTTTGATAAGAAACCTGCTTTGGGAGCAGGAAGTCGTAGGTTCAAATCCGGCCGCTACCGCCCCGACCAGTCTTCGTTCGAAACTATTTCTCTCTTGACTTACAGAAAATAGCATAATATGTTTCGTATTAATGTGCATTTTAACATGAATACGAAATAATATGAACTTTATTCAGTTTAAAAATTCTTTGCGGGATTTCCCACTGTTTTCTCTCGCGGATATCAAGGCTGTGAGTGGAAGCTTCGACCGTCGCAGACTGAGCGAATGGAAGAAAAAAGGATACATCATACAAATTGTTAAAGGCTATTATCTTTTTTCAGATATGGAAATGAATGAAGGTCTTCTGTTGGCTATTGCTAACAAAATATACAAGCCATCCTACATCTCCTTTGAGACTGCAATGTCCCATTACAATTTGATTCCTGAAAACGTCTACATGACAACCTCGGCGTCCACCAAACGAACGTACCTGTATGAAACCCCTTTGGCCCGGTTTTCATACAGGACAATAAAACCGGCATTGTTTTTTGGATATTCCATACTGCCTGGTCGCATAAAAATGGCTTACATGGAAAAGGCTATCCTTGATCATTTTTATATAAATCCTTCACTTCGATCCGAGGATGATTTCACCTCACTACGGATAAACAGGGAGGAGATGCTGAGCCGTTTCAACAAAGAGCGGTTCGCCAATTATACACAACGTTTTAACCAAAAACGACTATCAAAAAGGATGGAACATTTTCTTGAGTGGTTGGGATATGCTTGAATTCAAACAAATTGAATCATTTTATCCGGAACATCTATGGCCATTTAAAAAAAGCCTGTTGCGGGAATATTTGCAATATAAGATTCTAGAGGCAATTTTTGAATCACCGATGGGCAATAAGCTCACATTTATGGGTGGAACATGTATCCATATGGTTCATGGAAGCCCCCGGTTCTCGGAAGATCTCGATTTTGACAATCCTGGTATTGACCGGCATGATTTCGAATCACTATCTTTTAAGGTAAAAAGGATTTTGGAGCTACAAGGATACACTGTTGAACTGAAGAATACATTTCAAAATGCCTTCCGCTCTTATCTGCGCTTTCCAAGTTTGCTACATAACAGCGGCATATCCGGTCACCGTGATGAAAAGCTTTTAATCCAAATTGATACCGAACCACAAGGAGTCCAATATAATCCGGATAAATTTATAATTAACAAATTCGATGTGTTTTCGCCTATTAAAATCGTGCCAGCCGACATCCTGGTAGCACAGAAAATTTATTGTATTTTTAACCGCAGCCGACCAATGGGCCGTGACTTTTTTGATGTTGTATTCATGCTGGGAAAAACCAGTGTGAATTTTGATTATTTAACTCGGAAAATGTCTATCGGAAATAAAAAAGAATTAAAAGACAAATTACTTGTACGGTGTGACCAGCTAGATTTTAGGCGTCTGGCAAAAGATCTGGAGCCGTTTGTTTACTCCAAAAAAGAAGTAAACCGTGTACTCATGTTCCCGGATTTTGTTCAGCGTGAAATTTGATGCTATTCAGATTCATTAGAATACTACAGTATTTCCCACCGATGGCGGGATTAAAACGCGATCTCGCCTGACCTTGAACTCAAATCCTAATTTTGATATAAGTTTTTGTGATGCTTATGCCGGACACAAGTATCGTATCAAAAGGGACCGATTGTCAAGATGCCGTGCCGTGAATCTTGGCAGATATCCATAACGGAAAAGGAGAGAAAAACATGCTGCCGATAAAAAAAATAGTATGTCCGACCGACTTCAGCGAGCCTGCAGACATGGGAATGAGAGCCGCCATCGAATTGTCGGAACAGTTTTCAGCAGAGCTGGTGGTGGTTCATGTCGTCAACCCTTTGCCCATGGTTTCTTCTTCAGCGACGCTTCTGCCCATAATTATCGAAGGGTTGCGTGAGAGTGCCCAAAAGGGAATGGATGATTTGTTTGCCGAGGTCATTCCGAAGAATATTCAGGCCGGTTATCAAATTGTTGACGGGAGTACGGCCGAGGAAATCGTAAAAATAGCCAGGGAGGAAGGCGCCGATTTGATCGTGATCGCCACCCATGGTCAATCCGGATGGCGTAAATTTGTGTTTGGGTCGGTAACCGAAAAAGTCATGCGAATCGCAGAATGCCCCGTATTGACCATCAGACCCCGGGAAAACACATAGGGCGTTTGCATCGGCAGGCCCCGAGCCATTGCGCCATTTTTACTCCTTTTTCCCCTTGGCAAGACAGCCTTCTTATGCGTGGTGCCACCCCGTTCGGTCGGAAAGACAGCACGGGACAGACATCTGCAGCCGATAAGGGGTCTGTCCCGGATTTAGTGCCCGATACTTATTGATATTGTTCTTTTTTTCTCCTTTCTTCATCGTATCTTCTGTCTCTTGTGCCCCTTTTTTCCGGACCGTTGTATAAGGAGTCATCCCGAAAGGTCAATAATATCACTTTTAAAAATAACCCTCTTTGTTTTTATAACCTAATGAAATTATGAATTGGTGATCACAGACTTGTGAAAGGAATAATTCTATAGTATATTCTCAACATACCTGCAGTTCATGTAACTTTTTATTATCGCCAAGTTAATTTATTTTATCTGTCACAGTGATAGGGGAATGGATGGAGAAGGTCTTACAAACCTGGTTGGATCATCAATGCCGGATGCTGACTGGATCGATACATGCCGTTCTGCTGACAGGCCCACCGGATCAATGGCCGTACAATCGTGTTTTGTTCTGGCCGGACGACCGTCGTGACCATGCTATGCTGTCCCGTGTTGCCCAGGTGGCCTTGCGTAACAAAAAGACAGTTATTCAAACCATCAACAATCAAGGTAAAAATACTGCTGAGCCACTGAATGTACTGGCCTGCCCACTCTTTTTAAAAGACCGGCTGCTGGGAGTCGTCGCCATCGAGATAACCCACCGTTCTCTTTCGATGCAGCGTGCAGCGGTGCAGCAGGTTCAGACAGGGGCCAAGTGGTTAGAAGCAATGATCGAGCTGACGCTTAAGCCGGCGTTGGGGTTTAAAAAGAGAGACAAGCGTCCCTTTGCAAAAAAGGTTTTTGAGTCTGTGCAAAGCAGGTGCGCCAAATTGCTCGGTCCACGTCGTCTGCCACTGAAAGTGGGTGTCGGCCTGACGGCCGTTTTTCTGGTGGGATTTTTCCTGGTCAGCACAGTATTGCGCTTCCCCTCCGATTCAAAGTCGGAGGCGGTTATCCGCCACGCAGTTGTGGCACCCCGGCAAAGTTATATTATCAAGGCCCAGGTCCGCTCTGGTGACCCGGTCGGCGACGGAGGGGGGGCGGTGTCGCGGGACGATCAGAAACCGCCGATCGAAGAGCAAAAGCCACAAGCTCAGGATGTACAGTTACACCAGGGACAGCGCAAGGCACTGACCGGATCGGAACACACTGAAATTGCCGCATACCCTGTTTTATCCGAAGAAAAGACTTCATCCCTCACTTCAACAGAGACGCCGAATCAGGAATCCGGTGACACTAAAGATCATCGTGACCTGAATTCAGAAACCGAAACAAGCACTATCAACCCCATCAAGGAGCTTTTTTCGATCGAGATCGGTCCCATTATCTTGAAACAGGAATTGAAAGAAGCAATCAGCATTCTGCATAGCAATGGATTCAATTTCCAGCAGGCTTTAGGCATGGGGACGGTAAAAGTAACTCGACTGTTAGAAGGGTCGTACACACGCGACATCGCTCACAAGCGATTTAAAGCGCTACAAAATGTTGTCGATTCGGCTTTTATAGTACCGGAGAAGGGAAAGCTTGCCATTTATGTGGCTACATATCGTAACCGTGCTAAAGCGATGCAAAGATTAAAGCAGATGGCACAAAAAAACATCAAGGTCACCGCGGTTGCCACAGAGATAGAAATGAAGGGCACGATACTGGTTGTTAAACAAGTTGATCGACCAAATATCGAAACGATTACAGATCAGATGTCGAAAATGGGGTTGTCCGTTAAAGTAATCAAATTATAAATAATCCTCACTCATAGTGCAACGCTTCGATCGGATCCAGCCGGGCCGCTTTGCGGGCCGGATAAAAACCGAAAAATACGCCTACCGCCGCGGCAAAAGTGGAAGAAAGCAGCAGGGCTGAAGGTGCAATCACCGTGGGCCATTTTAAAAACAGGGCAATCAGTTGAGACGCGAGAATTCCCAGGAAAATACCGATAATTCCACCGATCAGGCTCAAAACCAGTGCTTCCATTAAAAACTGATAGAGAATATCCCGCTGCTGGGCGCCCACGGCCAGGCGGATGCCGATTTCACGCGTTCTTTCCGTAACGGAAACCAGCATGATATTCATAATGCCGATTCCGCCCACCAGGAGGGAAATGGAGGCGATAGCACCCAGCAGGATTGTCATGACGTTGGCGGATGCTTCCGCCGTTGACATGGCTTCGGTTAAATTCCGCAGGAAAAAATCATTTTCCTGGCCGGGTCGGATTCGATGACGCTGCTGTAAAAGGCCGGTGATTTCGTCTTCCGCCTGTTGCATGACGTCCGGACCGGTGGTCTGAACCATAATGGCACGCACCATACCGGGAAAACTAGATCCGAAAAGGAGCCGCTGGCCGGTTGGAAGCGGCACATAAACAACATCGTCCTGATCATGCCCCCAGGTGGTTTGTCCTTTTAAGGAAAGCACCCCGATGACGGTAAAGGGGAATTTATTGATTCTCACAATTTGTCCGGTTGGGTCCATCTCGCCGAAAAGGCTGTTTGCCACCGTTTGTCCCAGCAGGCAGACTTTGGCAGCTCCGGCCATGTCTGTGGCATTGAAAGACCTTCCATAAGTGGTCGTCCAGTCGCGGATCAGGAGCGCTTCCGGAGTCGTTGCGGTGGTATTGGTTGACCAGTTCTGATTTTCAAACACCACTTGACTCGTTCCGTTCAATGTGGGAGCGACATACTTGACAACCGATATTTCTTCGGCAATGGCATTGGCATCCTCCACGGTCAGCGTGGGCCTTGATCCCATGCCCCGTCGAACGCCGCCACTGGTCGTACTCCCAGATAGAATCATCAGCAGATTGGAACCCATGGAAGCTATCTGCTCCTGGATGCGGGCCTTGGCGCCGGAACCGATGGCAACCATTGTAATTACAGCGCCCACACCAATGATGATCCCCAGCATTGTCAGGCCGGAACGCAGCTTGTTGCGGCCGATGGCTTTCAAAGCAACGCGAAAAGTCAAAAGCAGATTCATGCAATCACCTCATTTTTCAATTCCGGCAGCCGGGCAAGATCCATTGAAGCCTGTCGGGGCTGAACCTGGTTGTCCGCTATCATTTTTCCATCCCGGAATTGAATACGGCGGCCGGTATAAGCGGCAATATCCGGGTCATGGGTTACCAGCAGGATTGTGATGCGGAAATTCTGATTCAAAGCCTGAAAAATTTCCATAATCTCCAGGCTGGTATGCGTATCAAGGTTGCCGGTGGGTTCATCGGCCAGGATCAGCGCAGGATTATTTACCAGTGCGCGGGCAATGGCAACCCGCTGCTGCTGGCCGCCTGAAAGCCGGCTGGGAATGTGGTGTTCCCTCCCCTGCAGCCCAACCTTAAGAATAGCATCCAGGGCGCGCCGCTGCCTGTCTTTGGCTGATGTGCCGTTGTAATATAGGGGAAGTTCGACGTTTTCCAGCGCCGATGTCCGGCTCAGCAGGTTAAAATTCTGAAATACGAATCCGATTTTTTTGTTTCGAATCCGGGCCAGCTGGTCTTTGCTCAGCGACGACACATCCGTTTGTTCCAACAGAAACCGTCCCTGGGTCGGTCGATCCAGGCAGCCGAGAATATTCAACAGCGTTGACTTGCCCGACCCGGAGGTGCCCATGATCGCTACAAACTCTCCCTTTTGGATACTTAAACTCACGCCTTTCAGGGCGTGAACCTGTGTTTCACCCAGGGAATAAATTTTGACAAGGTTTTCGACACAAATAAGTTCAGGCATATCAAACCCTTTTTAAACTTAACGGCGCCCGCCGAATCCCGGCAATCCGGGCGATGACGAGTTCCTTGTATTTTTCGTGTTGCTCCCGAGGGCCTCGACAATAACCTCTTGACCCTCTTTTAAATCGCCGGACAGGACTTCGGTAAAGACGCCGTCGGAAATCCCCGTGGTGATTTCGACCGGTGCCGGTGACTTCTGAGGAATCGGCACCCATATCTTATAAACCGGTGCAGAAGCCTGTCGATCTTCGGATCGCTGGGTTATCCGGTCATATTTCCACTGCTGTTCTTCGTTGAGCAGCGCCCGGATTTTGGTCCGGCTCTCCTGTCTGATTTTTTTGATATTTTCCTGCTCCCCGCCGGCCGCTTCGATTTGACTGCGCATTTCCTTGAAAATCCGGGAAAGCGCTTCCTGCTGAGCAGGGTCCAGGTTCAACTCCGTCAGCAGCTTTTCCCGGTTAAATGAGCCGGGCGATGCAGTCTTTCCCGAAGGGTTGCCTGCGCTGCTTTTTTGACCCGCTATGGTCTCTCGTTTTGCAAATTCGGGGCGAAAACGAAGGACGGCATTCGGTATTTTTAAAATTCCTTCGCGCTGGGCCACCAGGATGGAAGCGTTGGCGGTCATTCCGGGTCTGAGTTTCATTTCCGGGTTTTTTACGCGGATCACCACAATGTAAGAGACGACATTTTGCACCGCAATGGGTGCATTCCGGATTTCCGTGACCCTGCCCCTGAAAATATGTTGCGGAAAGGCATCGACAGTGAAAGTGGTTTCCTGGCCTTCGCTGATAAGGCCGATATCCGCTTCACTGACGTTTGCCTCCACCTGCATATCGGTCAGGTCCTGGGCAATCGTAAAAAGGGTGGGCGCCTGCAGGCTGGCGGCTACGGTCTGACCTACATCGACATTGCGGGAGATGACAATCCCGTTCACCGGTGCAGTAATCCGGGTGTGGTTTAGATTGAGCTGGGCGACCTCCAGTTCGGCTTCGACCTGTTTCAGGGAGGCACGGGCGGAGGCCAGGCGGGCCTTCGATGATTCAAGCTGGGCTTTCGCAGCACTTTGCTGGGCCTGGGCGGCCTCCAGTTGTGCGAAGGCCGAATCATCAGCGGTCTGGGCTGCGTCCTTTTCGCTGGCCGCAATAAGGTTCTTGCTGAAAAGTTCCATATTGCGGTCTAAATTCCGTCGACTATCCGCAACGGTTACCTTGGCTTTGGTGACATTGGCTTTGGTGACGTCCAGATTGGCGCGGGCGTTGCCGATATCGGCCTCAGCAATTAAAATTGAAGCGCCGGCATTTTGGACTTTGGCGGCGATTTGCGATACCTGGGCCTGAAAGGTGGCCGGATCGATTTGCGCGATCAGCTGCCCTTTTTTGACCTGCGTGTTGTAATCTGCGTATAAATTCTGAATGGTACCGGACACCTGGGAGCCGACCATTACGGTTATGACGGGATTCACCGTACCATTGGCACTTACCTGGGAGGCAAGACTGCCGCGTTCCACCCTTGCGAAGCGATATTGCGCTTCTTTTGATTTGCCTCGGTAAAAATAGGTATACCCGGCAGCCGTTCCGGCGATGAGGAGGCACCCGAGGATCCAGTAAAAAGACTTTTTTTTCATTTTCATTTCCTTTTCCACTTTATATTTTGACATGTCGCTGCAGGCTCAAATTTGGTTACATAAAACTTTCAGTCATGATAAAAATACTGCAGTATAGGCAAGTGTTATGAAAAAATTGTAACCTTTCCTGAACACGAAACGACTTAGTCAACAAGACAGTGGGCGTGGAAATATAAGGATCAGCAGACAACTTATGATCAGTTTTGCGTTGACCTCCCAAAGCAAGTCTCTTATACCGATCCTATGCAAAACAAGACGCCCAGGCCCAGTGACACCGAAATTGTCCGTCAGGTCATTGAAGGAGATGTCAATGCCTTTGAGATACTGTTAAATCGGCATCAGGAGCTTGTTTTAAAAATCGTAAAAAGACATATGCCCGAAAATGAGGTGGAAGAAACGGCTCAGGATGTTTTCGTACGGGCTTATCGTTCATTGCCTGCTTTCAGGGAGACGAGTGATTTTTCGCACTGGTTGTCCGCAATAGCCGTGAGAGCCTGTTATGACTACTGGCGAAAGAAATACCGGACGAAAGAAATTCCACTGAGCGATTTGACCGACAGGCATCAGCAATGGCTTGAAAAGGTGATAGTTGCTCCGTCTGAAGAAACGCCTGCGCCCAGAGGATACCGAAGCGAAGCAAGCGAGGTACTCGACTGGGCTTTGGCAAAGCTGCCGGCTGAAGATAGAATGATTCTTGAACTGGTTTACTTTGAAGATCTTTCGGTGAAAGAGGCAGCCGGGATGTTGGGATGGAGTGTTGCCAACGCAAAGGTCAGATCGTTTCGAGCTCGCAGGAAACTTGAAAAAACACTCAAACGCATGATTCCCAAGCTGGGCAGGGGAGGTTCCCGTGAAATCTCTTGAATACAAGATGGAAGCGCTAAAAAAAACACTACACCAGGCATATAGGGAAAGGGAAAAACTGGAATTGAGTGATCAGTGGCAGCAGATTGCGATGCGTCATGTCAGAAAACTGGGCCCGCTACAGACAAAGCCGGATTTGCTGATGCAATTCGGGCAGTTTGTGTGGCGGCTGACGCCGGTCACTTGTCTGCTGGTTATTATATCGGCAGTTGTTTTGCTGAAATTTGATTTTACGCCGGAGTATAATGTGCTGATATCTTTTATCACGGACGCGGAAGATATCAGTCTGGTTCAGCTTCTGCCGCTCTAAGGTGACACGATGAAAAAATGGAAATTAGTTGCAGGGGTATTGCTGGTATTTGTTTTTGGCGCGCTGATTGGATCGCTGGGGACCGGGTTTTATCATCAGTACCTTTTCGATCGCTTCAGAAAGGACCCGGCGGATAGAAAGGCTTTTGTGCTGAAAAAATTCTCAGAAAAACTCGACTTGACGGAAAACCAGAAAAAAGCATTTAAGACCATTATCGACCAGATAGACCAGCTGCGACAGGTGCAGATGCTGAAAAACCGTTCCGAGCTGAATAAAATAATGGATGAAAGTTATTCGCAGATGAAAAAAGTTCTCAACCCTGACCAGCAAAACGCATTTGACGAATTTATAAAAAAGGCCCGAAAACGTCATAAATCAAAATTCCTGCCATAATATCACTTCTTGTGTCCGGGTAAGGGTCGTGATTCCCTGCGTGTCGGTTTGGCATTTTTCGCTTTTGAAGGAAAGTGTATTATAAAAGAGGAAATCGCTCTCCCATTCATCATGGTGATGATTAGGGGCAGCGCTCGCTGGGGGGGACGTGTTCGGAAGCATTCTTATTTCAGTCTGTACAGTGATGCATATCTATGTTTTTTGGCGTGCCGCCTCCGTACCCTTTGTGGAACGGCATGTGCCGCGAAAGATCTTCATCACGGCAGGTGTGATCCTGTGGGCCGTTTTTGTCTCCGGCCGCGTCATGGGACACGGCCCAATAAGCGTTTTAGCCGGAAGCCTTGAATTCCTTGGAATGAACTGGATGGCCGTTCTATTCCTGGTCTTCATCTCTCTCCTGTCAATAGATCTCGTCACCTTCTTCGGCTTCTTCATGCCCCGGTTATCGCCTTCGCTGCGGGAATGGGCCTTGCTAGCCGGTCTGGTGCTGTCAATGATCGCTCTCTTCCAGGGCCTGAGGCCGCCGCTGATAGAAAAATACGAGGTACGCCTTCGCGGCCTTCCAGAGGCTATGGACGGAACAGTGCTCGTCGCCCTATCCGACCTGCATCTCGGCGCGCTGATCGGAGAACGTTGGCTGGCGGCTCGTATCGCCCAGGTCCAGGCGCAAAAGCCCGACATCGTGGTGTTGCTCGGTGATATTTTTGAAGGACACGGTTCGCCTCAAGATGGTCTGATGAAGACATTTAAACAACTCTCTGCGCCTTTAGGTGTCTGGGCCGTCACCGGCAATCACGAATTCCACGGGGAAGGTGATATGAGCCGCTTCGAAACATTAGGCTTCACATTGCTGCGCAATAGGTGGGTCGAAGTGAGGCCAGGTCTCATTCTGGCAGGCGTGGATGATCTCACCACCAGACGCCGCAAAGGCCAAGACGGCGATCCCATCCAGCAAGCGCTCACGGGCCGGCCCCCCGGTGCGGCCATCCTCCTTTCACATACGCCGTGGCAGGCCGAGCAGGCGGCGAAAGCCGGCGCGGGTCTCATGCTATCCGGCCATACGCATGGCGGACAGATATGGCCCTTCAATTATCTGGTCCGCATTCGGTATCCCTTACTGGCCGGACGTTACGAAGTGGATGGCATGACAATTATCGTATGCAGAGGCGCGGGCACATGGGGCCCCCGCATGAGGCTTTGGCATCCCGGCGAGATCCTCCGCGTGACACTGCGCACGAAGGATTAAAAGCAAAAGAGTCTGCCTTCACCTTTAGGTACCTTGCCTATGGAAGCTTCCGGCTCATGCAAAATTCAACCGCTGCCTAACAGACTGCTAAGGGACCTTTAGGCTGGCCATATATTTCCCATTGTGCTATAAAGCCCCCTGCGCATTTTGACCCTCCTTGCCACAGAAACCGATTAAAAAGGGAAAAATTATGACAGCAAAGGAAGCATTATACCAGCAGATCAGAGATGCGGTTGTTGCGTTTGAGGAAGAAAAGGTGGGAGAACTGGCTCAAAGGTCTCTGGATGAGGGCTACGATCCGGTGGAAACGATTTTTGAAGGTCTCTCTACGGGCATGACACTCGTTGGGGGGCTTTTTGAAAAACATGAATATTTTGTTCCGGAAGTGCTCATGTGTGCGGATGCCATGCAGGTCGGTATGGATATCCTCCAGCCTCATATTCCAAGAGATGGAAGGGATCATAAAGGGCAAGTCGTATTAGGCACCGTTCAGGGGGATGTCCATGATATCGGCAAAAATATCGTAAAGCTGATGCTCGCTGTAGCGGGATTCACGGTTCACGACCTGGGGAAGGATGTGCCGCTGAAAAAATTCGTTGAAGAGACGAACCGTACTGGTTCCGAAGTCGTGGCCATGTCGGCCTTGATGACGACCACCATGATGGGCATGAAAACTGCGGTGAAAATGATCAGAGAAAGCAATCCCGACGTGGCCATTATGCTCGGCGGCGCGCCTCTGACAATGGATATCGTTAATCTTTTCGGAGCGGACGGCTTTGCACGAACTGCCGTACGTGCGGTGGAGGAGACAGAGAAGATGGTCCAGCTTTTCAAGGACCGAAAGGCCGGGCTGCACACCCCATGATGAAGCAGTCACTAGATCGCATGATCGAAATTGTGAAGGGCCATGTCCATTTCAAAGTCCGTGCAAGGTGTCGAAGCAGACGTGGGACATCAGCCCATGGAGCCGGGCTGTCATGACAACGATTGATATCAAAGCCGGTGTATGCGGATGTTATGCACGGGTGCATGCTGTAAAGCAAGAAAGGCGGAGCGTGGCGATCACCATTGAAAGCGATTGCGATAATGTTGCCCTTTTTGCCAAAAACCTGAACCAAATGAATATAAATGATATATTTCATCACCCCTTTAACAGAAATCCCATTTATGAACAGGCAGGCCAATGCGGACTTCATCCGGCCTGTCCTGTACCCTGCGGCGTGATGAAAGCAGCGGAAGTCGAGTTGGGCCTGGCCCTGAAAAAGGACGTGACACTCAGATTTCAATACTGAAATCAATACCAGCCAAAGTCATTAATGGCCTTTCTCATGGCCCGAACATTGGCCGGATGTGACATGGGCGAAATTTCGCATCCTGATCCCAGGATAAATCCTCTGGGTGCTGCTTTCCCTTTTTCAATGCATCTTCGAGAGGCTTCATAGACATCTTCCGGGGTACCTGTCAGAATAAGCGCCGGTTCTACATTTCCCACGATAATGCAGTGATGCCCCAGGTGTTCGATGGCATCAGCCAGGTCCACTTCATGGCCGAAACTTGCAATCCCAGGATCGCCAAACGGGACTTCAGCATAAAAGAGAAGGTTCAGGTTTTGATCGCCGCAAATATGGGAATAGATATATTTCACCCCCATATCCAATACCTTGGTATGAAGCTCTTTCAAATAGGGCAGGGAGAACGCCGTAAATTGCTTTGGGGAAATGACCTGATTGGATGAGGTGGGTGTGGACGTGCGAAATTCTATGTTTTCAGCGCCGAACTCGTTAATCCAGTATTTTGCAGTCTCGATACCGTAATCCGTCATTGTGCGGATAAGCTGATGGGCCAGTTCCGGTTTTTTCATCATCCATCTTGCCAGGTTTTGTAAACCGCACACATTGGCTGCATACATGAAAGGTGCACCGATGCTCATGGTTATTTTGAGGCCGGCCGCTTTCTGCAGGCGACAAAATTCCATATTCAGCGGCAGCATGCCCGCTGTTTCAAAGTCGGGCATTTTCAGTTCGGCAATATCCGCTTCCGCTTCAACAGGGTAACGAACCACCATCGGTGTCTGGTCAAAATCTTCAGACGGCATTCTTATCTCACCTCCAAAGTCCCAGGCCGCACTCGACGAAAAACCGAATTTGGTGTGCTCATCCTGACCGTACATCCGGGCGACCCGGACCTGTGCTTCAAGGCTTTTACGGGGATGCGAATAAAAATCCGTGAGACTTATGCCCGTATTCGTTGCACAAAAGCCCCGGGCAAAGAGAAACAGGGGCACACGATCAACCGGTTTCCCGTTCAGCAGGGCATTCATCCTCTCGCTGGAGGTCATTTCATCGCCCCGCAATTTCCAGTCCTGAGCTATGCTTTCCTCTGACAATCGGGATAACCGGCGGGAAGCCGATTCGGAAGAAATTTCGCAATCCGTCTTATCTTTCAACGGGCTGTCCGCTGCCATCCTATTACCTCGCTGCAATAAAATTTTATAAAAACCAGGCTCTGATAGCAAAAAACAGGACGATAGTCAAGCCAGAGCCTGTTCACTGGGTACTGCTGTCAACGATTTCATCCCGGCTGCAAACCATATCGTTCTCTCAATTCCAAGGGCATGCGGCGGATCGTCTGAAACGCCTTTTCAACTGTTTTTTCTTTGTCCGGATTCCCGCACAGATGGATACCCCGCGGCTTGCTGAGGTGACAGTTAAAAATCACTTTCAGGACGAAACAGCTTGTAAATATAGAAAAGCTTAGTTTTTAAATCTTCATTGTATTTTTTATTTTTCTTGCTGAATTGCCATGCCGGCGATGCCTCGGCCAACGCCGCATCGAATTGCCATTTGTATGTAAAAACCCGGCCATCCATTCTTTCAATCGCATTCTTCTGATTCTCCGTGATCCACCCTGTTTTAATGCTATCTATTTTTTCTTTTTGGATAGCAATCTCATCAACTTCGGCGGACTCGATGATATAATCCCGTTCTTTTCTGGTCATGGTAAATTGATTCGAAAGAACTCTGTCGAGTTTGGCCGCCGAGGTGAATTCTTTCCCCACCAATTCTTCGATATTCTTGGACGGAATCCCGGCTTGCCTGACCCTCTCAATAACCTCTGAGCTAAGAATATATGTCATGGGCCGATAGGTTTGCTGTTGAAATACATTCTGCAGGAAAAAAAGCGAAATGAAGCTTACCAGAGCAGCGATAATCGGTGTAGCGATCCAGCCCCCGGAAATCCCGCCTAGCACTCGCCAGCGAAGGCCCCTTCCCCCTTTAATAATACCCAGCCCGATGATGGATCCCACGATGGCCTGTGAACTGGAAACCGGAACAAGTGGAATCGTCGGCAAACCATAGCGGTTTAAAAAACCTTCCAGTCCCTGAGAGGCAAACAGAAATAACACTATGGCATGCGACCAAACTACGATGAGCGCCGCTACGGGTGAAAGCTCCATGATGCCTACGCCTACCGTCATCATCACCCGTTTGGAATAGGTAAATACGCCGACGGCAATCGCCACACCTCCGATAAAAAAAAGCTGCTGGGAAGATGACAGGTTAAAAATGCCGTAAAATGAAATATCTGAGAATGGAGACACCGGGACAAATACGCCCATGACATTTGCAATGTTGTTTGCCCCCAGAGAATAAGAGCCAAAGATACCGGCCAACAGCAGGCCGTAGCGGGTCAATTGATCAAGTCTGAACATGTGTATCTTTGAACGGGTGATAAAGAAAGCAACGACCTTGTAGAAAACAATTGAGAAGACGGCCGCTAAAACAGGGCAGGCTACCCATGTGACAACAATTTTTATGAGAGCATTGTAGTCCGTCAGAGATCCTGAAAAAAGGTTCCAGCCGATAATCGCGCCCACAATCGCCTGAGAAGTCGACACGGGATATCCGGCTTTGGTCATTAGATAAACACTTAGGGCGGCTGCAAACGCAACAATGAACGCGCCGGCAATCGCGTTGACGGAGCCCAACTCTCCAAGAGTGTGCGATGCACCGGCGCCGCTCATGACGGAACCGATAATAACAAAGATGCTGCAAAGAGCCGCAGCCGTTATGAACTTGATCATCCGGGAGCCCACAGCGGTGCCGAAAACATTGGCCGCGTCATTCGCTCCCAGCGACCAGCCCAGGAATAACCCGCTTGTGAGAAAAAACACCAGCATCTTCAATTCCTACAAAGAACGCTTAATCACATAAATGCTCAAGCGGTCTGCCACATCTTCTGCGCAGTCGGCGATTTCATCTATATGTCTGACAAAGTCACGTATCTGCATCCGGTGACTCAAACGCAGATCCTTTCTTTGAAAAATAGATTTTTGAAGCCGGGTGGAAATTTTATCCGACTGCTTTTCCCAGAAAGAAACCTTATGCATATGGTCCGTGATGGTATCGATATCTTTAAAAAATGCCCGAGAGGAAAGCACCATGGATTCAACAGACGCGACAACTTTGTCCGTAAGCTCTATAAAATCTTCAGTGAAATCCGAGCAGACTTCAGGATATTCGATTTCAAAACGCCACAATGCTCCTTTGAACTGATCCAGCAGGGTATCCATGCTTTCCAGCAACTCCAGCACATCCCCTCTGGACTCCGGTATGAGTGTCTGGCGGTAGAGGCGTTCTTCCAGGTCCCGTCTCAGGCTGTCTCCGATACGTTCCGTATTGGTGATCTGATCGAGCTTCATCTTGAATATTTCCATGTTCCCCTTCAGAAATGCATGGACGCCATCCTTGAAAAGCAGGCCCGATTCACTCACTTTGTCAAGAAATTCGTCAATCTGCTTTTCGATGCCGATCTTTTTTTTGAGGATTCTAAATTCCATCTTAGACACCTGCCCGTAAATGCTTATGCTACCTTGACTTTCTTTTTTGCTGCAGCCACTGCTTGATGAGTGGATAAACAAATGACAGAATTGCAAGCAGCAGGACAATGAGTGCAAGTTTGTCCTTAACGAACGCCGTGTATCCATCCATCATGATGGCGCGCCGATAGTTTTCCTCTATCATTTTGCCCAGCACGATCCCCAATACAACCGGTGCCACCGGATATTCGTAGCGCTTGAAAATCCAGCCGATAATACCGAACCCGATGCAGGAAGCGACATCCAGCATGGATGAATAAACAGCATAGCTGCCGATAATTGCAATAACCAGAATAAAGGGATACAGAATCGCATCCGGAACTGAAACGACCTTGATAAAGAAGCGGTTGCCGTATAACCCCAAAACAAGCAAAACAACACTTGCTACGATGAGTGCAGCGAAAATGCCGTAAACCAGATCAGGGTTGTTTTTGAAAAGCAGCGGTCCCGGTACAAGATCATGCAACATGAATGCGCCCAGCAGCACAGCATCCGTGGCACTTCCCGGAATACCCAAAGCCAGCAGAGGCACCAGCGCACCGCCCACTGAGCTGCTGTTTGCGCCTTCTGCCGCTGCAATCCCCTCTAAAGATCCTTCGCCAAACAATTCAGGTGTCTTACTGGTTCTTTTTGCCATGTCGTAGCTGATAAACGATGCAATCGTCGCGCCGGCACCGGGAAAAATACCGATAACGGTTCCGATAATCGACGATCTCAGAATGGTGCCCTTTATGTCCATGAATTCTTTGAATGACGGCAAGGTATTGTCAATCTTTTCCAATGCACGCGACAATCCTGACCAATGTTCGACTTTCTCGAAAACGACGCTCACGGCAAAAAGTCCAATAAGCGCAGGGATGAGAGTAAAGCCGTCATACAGCATATCGCTGCCGAACGTAAAGCGGGACACCCCTGAGATGGGATCGATACCGATAGTTTTGATCAGCAACCCGAACAGAATCGCTATAAGCGCTTTCAGGATGTTTCCTCGGCCCATGGATGCTACGGTGGCAAGTCCGAAGAGCGCCAAAGCAAAATAGTCTGCCGAGCTGAATTTGATGGCGACTTTCGCCAGAGGAACAGCAAACAAAATGAGGATCACGATGCCGATCACCCCGCCAACCGTGGACGCCACGAGCGCCGTGCCGAGCCCTTTTCCGGCTTTGCCTTGCTGTGTGAGCGGGTAGCCGTCAATTGCGGTTACCGCCGCTGCAGGCGTCCCCGGTGTGTTGATGAGGACCGCCGTGATCGATCCGCCGTAGTTTGTCGCCAGGTAAATGGAGGTAAGAAGAATCAGTGCCAGATTGGGGCTCATGCTATAGCTGAACGGCACCAGCAGGGCAACGGCGGTTGAAGGCGACAACCCCGGCATAGCGCCGGCGAGAATTCCCACAATAACGCCTGCAACCACCACCAATATCGGTTTCCATCCCATTATAACAGAAAAACCCATCGTCAAATTTTCAATAAATTCCATGGTTGCTCCGTATGAGTTGCCTGCAGATGGCGGTCGAAATCATCTTTGGGCTAAAACAAAACTTCAAAATAGCCGAGTGGAAGCTGAATGTGTAAAAGTCGATAAAATAACGCGTAGGAAAATATGACCCATCCGGCGGCAAGCGAATATATCACCCATTTCTTTTTGTAAGAAAGAAGGTGCATCAGCAGGACTATAAACAAAAAGGAACTCAGGAAATATCCCAGAATCTGAAAAACCGCGTAGTAGCCAAAAAGAAAAACGATAACGAGCAGCAAAAATCCGATACGCCCCGGCTTGGGGTCCGGTTTCGCGACACCTTTAAAAACCCGCCACAGCAAGGCGCCGCACAGGATCCATATCCAGAAAATCCAAAGATGGGGGATGACCGCCGGTCCTGCCTTTTCTTTCGGGAAACTGAAGGTCGTAGCATACAGCAGAAAACTGGAAGCCATTAAAAAGACAGGAATTAAGATTTCACCGAAATATCGCCGGTATCGCGATTTGGACACAACTATCCCCACCAGGACTAAAATCGATGCAAGACCGGCAATCAGTAACTTCAATCCGAAGCCTTCGCTGATAAAAGTAAGAACCGCCATCGTCTCAAACTCCCAATTCAAAAAGGGGAGCGGAATTAGGTTCGACCCGCTTTCCGCCCCCTGCAAACAAAAAGGCCTCCCGGTGTAAAAGCAATTTTTACTTGAGAATCCCCAGCTCCTTCAAGGATTCGGTAAAATCTTTCTGGTCCGTCTTTACATACCCGGTGAATTTCTCCTCGCTGTAAAAAACCGGGTTGGCACCCCCTTTTTTGATATATTTCTGCCAGTCAGGATCCCTGTTGACCTTTTCAAAAAGATCATTGTAAAAATTGCGCGCTTCTTCCGGAATTCCTTTCTTGACCATAAATCCACGCCACATGATCTCATCGTCCAGGCCGGAAATACCTAGTTCCTTAAAAGTCGGCGAATCAGAGAACTCGCCGCCCAGGCGCTCCGCGGATGATATCACGGCCACTTTCAAATCAGGCTTTCCGATCACATCCTGCGGATTGCCGACATAGACAAGACCATGTCCGCCCATCAATGCCGTCATGGCTTTCCCGCCGCTGTCGTACGGAATCCACTTGCCCTTGATACCGGCCGCCTTCCAGACTTTCATGGCCATAATATGGTCATTGCCACCCTTGGCAGGGCCAACCCATATCTGATCTCCATTTTTTGCCTTGGCATCATCGACGATCTGCTCCCACGTGTTCACCGCCAAATTGCGATTCGTAATAATGGCTTCCGGGTCCGACACCATCATAGCCAGCCAACTCATATCATCAATTTTAATATTGCTCTTCACCGAAACAAGTTTGCCGATGTTGGACTTGGTAACCGCAGCGAGTTTGTACCCATCCGCCTTCCCCGCCAGAATATCCTTAATGGCCACGATACCACCTGCGCCGGGCTTGTTGATGATGACGAAAGTTGCGTCGCTATATTTCTTGGCAACGGCTTCAAATTTTCTGGCAAACACATCGATCGCCCCGCCGGGAGCCATATAAACGACAAGGGTGATGGGCCGAGCGGGGAATTCAGCCATGGCCGAGCCTACTGAAACAGCAACGATCGCCATGGCGATAATCAGAACCAAACTTTTTTTTCTCATAACGTCTCTCCTTATGTGAAAGGTTGCAATGACAACGCCTACCAGTTCTTATAGGGATTTTTGATCAGATTCGAGTTAAAATACTTTGGGTCGCCGGTAACTTCATCATCGATCCATTCCGGTTTTGCATATGGCTGGTCTTCGCTCTCAAGTTCCACCTCGGCAACTGTCAGGCCTTGATTTTCCCCAAAAAACTCATCGATTTCCCAGGTAAAACCGGCAATCCCAACCTTGTATCTATTCTTCTCAATAATGGGTTTTTCACACAGTTCATCCAGCATGGCATCCGCATCCGCCACCGGGATTTCATACTCGTACTCGACGCGTGTGGCGCCGGTCGTGATCCCCTTGACAGTCAAAAAGCCCTTGTCGTCAATGGTGCGCACCCGTACCACACGTTCCTTGGTGCTGTTCAGATATCCCTGCCGATATTTCGTTCCTTTGGCGAGTGTTTTAAATGTATCATCTTTAACAAGGAATTTCCTCTCAATTTCTTTTCCCATTTCAGCTCTCCTTGGTTTCAGGGCGAAAGACAATTCGAATCTTTTTCACAAATCCGTTTCTGTTCTCAGTAACCATCAGTCCGGCAAAGGTTCCAAGCCGACAATCCGCTTAATGGCAAGCAAATAATTTACATTTTCATATTCACCAAGACCGAGCATCTCCATGGCTCCCAGAATGGCATCCACATCCTCCAGTTCCACGGCAACCGTCTGGATTGCCGCGCCATTAATCAACAGGTGAGCGATTTCCGCGATACACCCGTTGATCGTGAAGGCAAACCGTCGTTTGAAAACCTTCACTGCTGTGAGTTGGCTATGGGGCATAATGATTTCAGCAAGATACTGATCGAGCGTATACTCATTTCTTTCAAAGTGCGGTTCTTCAACCCCGAAAGCCGGAAAAACCTCATTTTTCAGCAATTCAGCCTGCATGGGGAATTCACCTTTCATGCGGGGATTCCAGCGCTCCAGTCCCTGTTTTTTTTCAACCAAAACTTTGATGTCCATTTTACCATCACGAATTTTGGTATTATTTTCATTATTCGCTGCGGAAACAATATATATCTCGGAACTTTCTCGAATCACCTCGCATTTCGAAAGCCTTCGCATCTTCGTTTCAACCATGCCGAAATTTTGTGCAAATGACCGAAATTCATACCTGGGAATAATTTGATTCACTGCTGTCTCCTTTCATGAATTGATATATTATTTGGGTGAAACATTATTAGGGCGGGATTACTTTTATTCATTTACAAAATACAAAGATTCTACTATAAGGTCAAATTATATATAGTTATTATTTAAATAAGTGATTTTTATGAATTTCGATCAATTGAAATCCTTTTACAAGGTGACGCAAACCGGAAGTTTTACAAAAGCCGCCGGAGAACTTTTTATTACTCAACCGGCCGTAAGCCAGCAAATACAACTCCTTGAACACTCTTTAGGAACCAAACTCTTTGACAGATCAGGCAAAAAAATATTTTTAACCAGCGAAGGAGAAACCCTTTTATCCTACACCAAACAACTGTTTGAGCTTTATGAAGAAATAATTTCTGTTTTCAGTCTGCAACAGTCGCTCGAAAAAGGTAAAATCAACATCGCCTCCACCCGCGTACTGGGGACATATTACCTTCCGAGGGTTATCGGCATGTACAACCGCCTTTATCCCGGAGTTGAAATCGGCTTGCTACTTGGAAATTCTCATCGTATTATGGATATCATGCTGAAGGGCGAGGTAGATTTCGGGTTTGGGGGTAAGATTAGAAACCATCCCAGGTTGAACAGCATTCCCATACACCGGGAGAAGCTTTTGCTTGTGTCATCTTCGAATCATTATTTGGCAACCCAAAAAACAATTACTGCCGATGAACTCATAAAGACCCCCTTTATCTGGCGTGAAAAAGGAACCCAGACACAAAAAGTAGTAAAAAAATGGCTTGCAGAAAATATTGGCGGCAAAGTTCCCAAAAAATCCATCGTTCTTGAAAACGTTGAAGCTACCAAAAAAATTGTTGAAGAAGGTTATGGGGTTACAATTATGCCTGAAACCGCTGTTAAAAAAGAAATTGAGTCCGGTCTGTTAAAGCCTATTAACATAATCGGTTTCGATCTTTCGGTTGATTTCTGTTTTTTTTATTACAAAGGAAAAATTTTCAGCAAAGCTGCCAGCGAATTTCTAAAAATGCTTTTCGATGCCCGCCTGTTGACTTACTCAGAAAACCTCAAAGACATTTTAGCGTGAGAGCATCTGAAACATTTGTATTGCAAACATTGAAGTAAAAAGTCTGTTTGCCGTTTATTACCCGTCATCAAAGAATTGAAAGGGAACACATGTAGAAAGGAGAAACACTCAATTGAAAATAAAAAGGGCCGAATTTATTCCCCTGCATGTTCAAGGAACGTCCACCCTGCGCATTTCAAAAGGAGCAACCCGGATCGTCCATCCTGTCGTCATCAAGCTGGAGACAGAAGAAGGCCTGACAGGTATCGCCGAAGCAATCTCTGGGCCGCCGGGGTATCCTGAGGAGTTACAGGAAGAAATAATGGCGGCCTTAAACTGTCATATACTACCGGTCATTCTAAACGAAGACCCTCAAAATATTTCCGCAATCCGGCTTAAAATGGATTGTGTCCTGAATGGGAAATACTGGACGAAAGCGGCCGTTATCAATGCCTTGTTTGATCTTTTGGGAAAAGCATACCAGAAACCTCTCTGCGAATTGGCAGGTGGCGTCTGGAAAAATACTGTTCCCAATCTGACAGGCATGGCTGGAATGGATACACCCGACAATATGGTGAAAAAAGCAGTCAGCCTTGTTGAAAACGGCGCGGCTACAATAAAACTCAAAATCGGTGAAACCGTCGACACCGACGTTGATCGCATCCGTGCGGTTAGAGAAGCTGTGGGAAATAACATCGGAATTCGCGTTGATGCCAACAGTCACTATCAGGTCGAAAACGCCATTGCGTTTATTCGAAAGATCCAAAAATACAACATCTTACATGTGGAAGCGCCGGTTGACAAAAATGATCCGCTTGGAATGGCAAAGGTAAAAAAGGCCGTTAAAACTCCCATCATGAGTGATGAAAATGTCAGGATTCCCATCGAAGCAATGAATCTCATTAAATTAGATGCAGTGGATATCATCAAGCTCAAAGTGACTAAAATGGGATTCGATATTGCTGAGAGTATTTTGAAGATGGCCAGTGATAATGGCAAAAAATGTATTCTCGGGCATATGATGGAACTTGGCGTTGCGGGCACGGCTGAAGCTCATTTTGCCTTGGCGCATCCGGAATTGATCGAACCTCATGAAATCGGCAGCTTTCGTTTGATAGGAATAGCTGAAGACATCATTGATGAGCCGGTGGACGATCATCCCAACTGTTTTACGCTTCATAAGGGTCATGGTCTGGGCGTTACCCTAAACCAGCAACGGATTGAACAGCATCGGGTGAAAAGATAAGGGTTCCTATCAATTCCCTTTTTGGTATGCTGCATATCCGAGACGACACCCACGGTTTTGATGTTACCCAAAAGGATATATCGCAAAATTCTTTACTACCTTCACCTATTTATGGTACCAAGAGACATCGTATGCCGACCTCCCCGTTTTTTAAATATGAAACCTTTGATAGAAAGGAGGCTTTTATGAAATTAAGAGCATTGATACTATTTTTTTTGTTTGTGCCTTCCGTAGCGCTTGCCGCATCATCCGATCTGATTGATGCGGCTAAAAAAGAAGGCAACGTGGTTGTTTACTCCATCACCAGCAGAATTGCGAATGCCGCCAAAAGCTTTGAAAAGAAATACGGTATTACCGTAAGCGCTTATAACTTAAAAGACTTTGAGCTTATCGAGAAGGTCTCTCAGGAAGGTAAAAATAATATCTATGGGGCTGATTTTATCATTGCCCAGGATTCGGGTCGTGTTTTCGGAGAAATCATAAAACCCGGTTATGCTTACAGCTATGTCCCGGAAAACATGAAAGACCTTATCCCGAAGCAGTACCGGAACCCGCTTTATTTCAGTTTTATTACCAAAGCATTTATATATAACTCAGAAACATACGTGTTTCCTCCCGTCAACAATGTGTGGGAATTGACTGAAAAAAAATGGGAAAAGAAATTCTGGTTCAAAGACCCTCTCAAGGAAGGGGTCAATGCGAATTTTTTGACCATGGTTACCTCCCCTGAATTCTCAAATCAACTGGCAGCAGCCTATGAAAGGCATTTTGGGAAGAAAATAACCCTGACAACGCCCAATGCCGGTTATGAATGGATTAAAGGAATCATCAACAATCAACTGGTGATGTTCACCAGTGATACCAAAATGGCCAATTCCCTGGGTGAAAAGGGAAAAAACATTGACGCGGTTGCCTTGGGAACCTATTCCAAACTCAGGGCCAGGGAAGATAAAAATCTGGCATTGATGCCCATTATGGGCATGGAGCCTTTTGCCGGGTTTTATTATCCCAGCTTCCTGCTGATTCGAAACAATGCGAAAAATCCAAATGCAGCCAAACTGTTTGTTGAATACCTGCTGACAGAGGAGGGGTTTGAACCTTGGTCGGGTTCCATGGGTACGTACAGCTCCAACCCCAACATCAAACCCTATCCCGGAGATAATTCTCTGGATGTGTGGTCCCGGATTCTTGTGCTTGAATCCCCTGCGTATATTTTTGAACATCGCGTGGAAGTCGAAGAATTCTGGAACAGTTTAATCTATTGACGGATCATCTCCCGAATACTTGCGGTTTTTAATTGAACCTAAAGTGAGCGTCATAATAAAAACGCCGATGACTTTCGCACATGGTTTAAAAAGCTTTTTTCGCAAACCGGAAAATGTAATTCTGTTCTGTCTGATCATCATCCTCGTGTACCTCATCCTTGTGCCGCTCTTTTCAATTCTGAATGATACTTTCAGGGTTCATTCATCCGAATTGATGAGAATCAAGGGATCAGCATCGGGTGATTTTACCACCTATCACTGGAAAAGCATTTTTGCCGGCAAATACAGTAAAAATATTTTCTACCAACCGCTTTTCAACACATTCTTCGTGGCCATAATAACCTGCCTAATCGCCATCTGCACGGGCGGCGGGTTTGCCTGGCTGGTCACCCGAACCGATATTCAATTTAAAAAACTCATATCCAGTCTGTTTATTCTGCCGTATATTATGCCCTCCTGGACGCTGGCCATGGCCTGGCTCAACTTTTTTAAAAATCAACGCGTGGGCGCACCCGGATTGTTTACTGCTTTTACGGGTATCCAGACGCCTGACTGGTTCGCCTATGGTTTTTTCCCGATTACCATTGTCCTGGGACTTCATTATGCACCGTTTGCCTACATTCTCATCGGCGGTATTTTAAGAAATATGGACGCCAATCTGGAAGAAGCAGCCCAGATATTGAAAACCGGAAGATGGCGGATTATCCGTAAAATCACCATTCCCATCGTACTGCCGGCCATGCTTTCCACGGTACTGCTGGTTTTTTCAAGCGCCATGAGCGCCTTTGCGGTCCCTGCATTTCTGGGCGCACCGGTGCGGTTCCAGGTTTTAACCACGCAGCTTTTCAGAACCCTGAACGGCATGAGCCCGGGATATGGATATCTGATTGCGCTGGTTATGATCGTTATCGGCGCGATCATTCTTACCACCAATCAGATGCTGATCGGAAAAAGAAAATCTTTTGCTACCGTAACCGGAAAAAGTTCCAACATCTCCCTGGTAAACCTTAAAAAATTGCGTACGATCATTTCGATAATGGTTATAACCTGGCTGGTCTTGATTACCGTTGTGCCCTTGATTACATTTGCGGTTCAATCCTTTCAGATATCATCCGGCAGTTTTAAGGCGGATAATTTTACCACATTGTTCTGGTTGGGAGAAGGCCGACCGGAAGTTTTAAGCGGAGAACCGGGCATATTGAGAAATAAATATATCTATTTTGGGCTTTGGAACAGTGTCCGATTATCGGTCCTGGTTTCCCTCCTGGCGGGAACCGCAGGATTGCTGGTGGGATATGCCGTGGTTAAAAGACGGGGTTCTTTCTGGGCCAACACCTTAGACCGGCTGTCATTTTTTCCCTACTTGCTTCCCAGCATGGCATTCGGTGCCATCTATCTTTCCATGTTTGCCGTAAGAAGGGGCTTCATCCCATCGCTTTACGGCAGTTTCGCCATACTGGTATTGATCGGTTCGGTGAAATATCTGCCGTTTGCATCCCGGTCCGGCATCAATGCGATTTTTCAACTCGGAAGAGAAATCGAAGAAGCCGCGGTAATTTTCGGCGTCAGCTGGTGGAAACGAATGGCAAAAATCATTATACCCATCCAGAAGGCCAGCGTGCTGTCCGGATTCCTGCTCCCCTTTATCTCAAGTATGCGGGAGCTGTCATTATTTATCCTGCTGGTTACCCCTTCCACCAAGGTTCTGACCACCATGCTGTTTCAGTATAATGAAAAAGGCTGGGATCAATATGCCAATGCCATCATACTGTTTATCGTGCTCGTTGTCATTTTATTAAATGCACTTGTCAACAAGGTTACGGGCGCATCCATCGACAAGGGAATAGGAGACTGAAAGGTGCCTGAAATCACGATCAAAAACGCCACAAAAAAATTCGGCAAATTCGTGGCTGTGGAAAAATTGAACATAACCATTGCCGATAAAGGATTTGTCACCTTATTGGGCCCGTCCGGCTGTGGAAAAACAACTACGCTCAGGATGATTTCCGGTCTTGAAAGCCCCACCGAGGGAGATATCTATATCGATGGTGCGCTGGTATTTTCTTCTGAAAAGGGGGTTGATTTGCCGCCGGCAAAAAGAGATGTGGGATTCCTGTTTCAGAACTATGCCTTATGGCCCCATATGACGGTCAACCAAAATATTGCCTTTGGTCTTGAAAATTTAAAATGGAGCAGGGCGGACATCAACCGCCGGGTTCATGAACTCACGGAGCTGTTAAAGATCGATGAATTCCTGCACCGCTACCCGGCAGAGCTGTCAGGCGGGCAGCAGCAGCGAGTTGCCATTGCCAGGACATTGGCGCCCCGGCCGAAAGTGTTATTCATGGATGAACCGCTTTCTAATCTGGATGCAAAACTCAGGATAGAAATGCGGGCTGAACTGAAACGGCTCCATCGGGAAACAAATTCGACTTTTGTATATGTAACCCATGATCAGCTGGAGGCCATGACCCTTTCCAGCCGAATTTGTTTGATGAAAGAAGGCCGGGTGAAACAATATGCAGAACCGCTCACAGTATACAACGAGCCGTCCAACCTGTTCAGCGCTGAATTTGTCGGAAATCCGACGATTAATTTTGTTGACGTTGAATGCCATCAAGCCGAGCCGAAAAATATCGAGCTGGTTTCCAGAGATCTTATTTTTTCTTTTACGCCGGTTTCCCATCCTCCAACCCTTAAAAAAGGTCAGAAACTGGTCCTGGGCCTGCGGCCCGAATGTATCAGTGTTTCAGAAGAAGGATCCACCCGGGGAAGTATCTATTCAGCACTGCCATCCGGAATGGAAACTACGGTGATACTGAAAATCAAAAATACCTTGCTCACTTCGGTTGTCTTCGGCGGGCTGGACTTCCCGGTAGACGGCGAGATCGGTCTCGAACTGACCCACGACAATTACATTCTTTTTGACAAAAACAGCGAAGAAAATATTGCCACAGGGTCCTTACGGGTTTCAATGAGAACTGCGGAGTAAGCAGATACCGACAGATCAGGCCGTCTTTTAAGACTTCCGTGTAAATTCCGCCCATTCCGAAAAGAATCACCGGGCCAAAATTGGGATCACGCTTGGCGCCCAGCATGCTCTTGTGGTATTCATAGATCTCAATCCCTGCGTCGAAAAAACTGCCATATAGGGCATGCGATGCATAATGCAGCATCGCGGCGATGGCCGATGTTTTTCCGTACCAGGAAAGCTGAACGCATGCGCCCCCTGGGTTCGATTGAAGGAGCTTGTCTGTCGTTTTCCCGGCCCCAGCCAAGACGCAAGCGCAACCAGACCACGCGCGACCACACCCGGCGAGTAGAAGCATAAATTTTCCCCACCAGCCGTCTCAAGGTAATCGACCATGGTTTTCGGGTAACTATTCGAGCCGAATCAATCGATCAGCATGTGGGTTTTTACGCCACGCAAGGCCGCCCGCCTGAGCGCTTCCGCAATGCATCGGCCGGTATTGTCATTTTCGAAAATATAGCTTTCCAGATATATTTCATGCACCGCCCGGTCCAGCGCCGTTTCGATCGCCGCAAAATAAGCTTCGCCGTTTTGCAACAGGGTAATCTGATTGTTTGGTATAATTTCAGTCATAGCAAGGTTGTTCTTAAAATGACGATGACCCCTTTATTCGTCTCGAACCCATCCATATCTCCCTTCAGCATGCCGTTGATAGTTTCAGGGCCGATAGTCAATTTGCCGACGTTGCCTTCAACTATGTATTGTTTGAATTGGCTGTAGGAAATCGTCTCCACTTTTTGACATATACCCCTTCTTTTTCCTCCCGAGGCGATTTGCGAACATTAGGAAAGATTGCCGGCTAAGTTTTTCATGGCCGTTATAATATCGACAATCGCCTCGTGCATTCCCTCACCGTAAGCGCCGCTCTCCGGTGTTCCTTCCTTAACTCTCTTTTTCCCAGCCTTGGACTTGAGCTCTTTCAAACGTTCCGCGTGCTTTTCAAACTGGATGCGATGCGCTTCTTCCATGTCTTTGATGGCATCGGAATGAATCTGTTGAATGAGTTCATCGGCCTCCGCCAGCAGTTGGTCAATATCCTTGGTGCCGATTGCTGTTTGCATGCTGCCTCCATTCTGCTTTCTTGTTAAAATTGTCCACCTGCCCGCTTTCATTCCATCTTCGGGTGATTTTCCCTTTTTTGACGTTCATACGCGAATGCAAAAATTCCGAATACAATAAGAATAATGCCTATCCACGTATATTTTTTCACTTCAGCTCTTTTTTAACGTCGTTGGTTCGGTTCAGCTTCGTTTGTTCCTGGCAGCATGGATTGCCTCCATTCCTTCCGACAGGGAAACCGTATGAATCTGAAAATCCAGCGGTTGTCCCAAAAGACTTCTTGTTCCAAGCAGGGCCTTGAATCGTTCCGATCTAATATGATAGTCCAAGTTCTCGCGGGATTGCCATTCCTCGAGGATGTTGAAAGCATTCTTATTTTCGATATCGCAAGACACAGCATAGCTTAAGCAACCCGATTCCTCGCCGGTGGGCTCGATCATGGAGAGAAGGGTCTGAGTGACTTCCAAATGCTTTTCCGGAAGCACGTTCATGGTAATTCGAACGAAAATCATAAAATTCTCCCTTTGCACAAACCAGCGCATATCACGCATGATTGCAGATGAAAGACAGTTACGGCGCCAGTTTTCTTCTGCCGGGTTGACAGCTGGTATGTTTCAATTTATCAGCCTTTTTCTTTCGTAATCGGATGTGCTACCTTTAGGGTGAACTGTCAATGCTGGCATGATGTTTTTTCCTTGTATGTTCCTCAACTCATCTTCTTGGATAAAATCCTTTTCATTCTCCATTAAGAATATTATCAATTTTCGTGCCATACTGGACCCGATGGCCGTATTTATTTTATATCACTGAATATATTGTATAATACGCAGAATGACCGTCCTGGCAAAGATGAGATACAACACGAAAATATTGGGTCAAATATGACCAGTGGTCAAATATAGCCTATTTTTGGTTCCTCCGACGTTGAATAGATGGTTGATGGAATAAAGAAATGACTAACCTTTTTTAGGTGAGGCAGGACCACGCATGTGGATTTTTTCAGAAGCAAAATAACGCGTCCGCCCAGGGAGGGAATAAAACATTACGACTTCGTTCCCATTGGGATCCTGGGAACAATTCTTTGAATTGGTCGTACAACTTCAGGTAGGTTTGCTTATGGTTTGTGGATACCCAGCTTTTGTATGCGGGCGCGCAATGTGCTGCGGTCAAGACCAAGGATTTCAGCCGCACTGTTTTTTCCGCTCACTTTCCACCGGGTTTCTTCAAGCACCCGAACGATATGCTCCCGTTCTACATCCTCAAGGGTCCGATTCGCCTTGATTAAAACCTTGTTGGGCCTTTTCAGTTCATCCACCAGGCGAAGTTTGGGTCCCGAGGAGTTGATCACAGCCCGTTCAAGCACATTTTCCAGTTCGCGGATATTGCCGGGCCAATGATATTGCTGCAGCAAATCCATAACGCTCACCGGGATCATCTCGATGGATTTGCCCAGCCTTTTTGAAATCTTCTCTACATAAAAATTTGCAAGCAGCGGAATGTCATCCGGTCGATCCCGAAGCGGCGGCACTGTGATGGGAAAAATATTCAGCCGGTACCAGAGATCGTCGCGGAAAAGGCCTTTGCGGACTTCTTCTTCAAGATTGCGGTTGGTGGCGGCAATAATCCGGGCATCGACTTTGATGGTGCGGGAGCTGCCCAGGCGCTCAAACTCACCGTTCTGAATCACCTGGAGCAATTTGGGCTGCAATTCCAGCGGGAGCTCGCCAATCTCATCCAAGAACAGGGTCGCACCATTGGCAATCTCAAACCTCCCCAGCCTTCTGGCGTGAGCACCTGTGAAAGCACCCTTCTCATGGCCGAAGAGCTCGCTTTCAATAAGGTTTGAAGGCAGTGCGGCACAATTCATCTTCACCAGGGCACGATCCTTACGCTGGCTCAGGCCGTGAATCGCCCTTGCCAACAGTTCTTTGCCGGTTCCGGTCTCACCAAGAATGATAACATCTGTGTCCGTCGGGGCAATTTGCTCTGCCTTATAGAGCGTATATCTGAGTTCGTCACTGTTGCCGATAATATTCTCATGGTTGTATTCCAGTTTAATTTCTTCTTGAAGATACGCCTTTTCAGTTTCAAGACGATTTTTTAGCTCTTTTATTTCACTCAGGGCATCCCGAAGGTTTTGAACTGCCTCCATGCGCTTGGTGATGTCTTGAAGGGATCCGGCCATACGTGTAGCTTTTCCCTTGTCATCCCAGATTGCCTGACCGCGTACCAGAAACCACCGATATTCGCCTGATTTCATTATCAGCCGGCATTCGATGTTATACGGAACGCGTTCTTTAAGATGGCTTTCCACAGCTGCCCAGACAGTATCGGCGTCCTCAGGATGCAGGCGGTTCCGGAAAGCATCAACCGTTTCGGGGAACTCCTCGGAAGCGTATCCCAGGATTTCTTTGAAATGATCGGAGTAAAAAACGGTGTTCGACAAGATGTCCCAGTCCCAAATACCGTCACTCGAGCCTGCGATGGCCACCGCGTATTGTTCTGCACTTTTACGGACCATTTTTTCCGCCCGACTGCGCTCTTTTATTTCCTGTTTCAGTGCCTCGTTGGTTTCCGCCAATTCGGCCGTTCGCGCTTTAACCTGCCGATCCAGCTCGTCGTAAGCTTTTCGCAATGCCTCTTCTGCCAGCTTGCGTTCATTTATATCGGTGATCGTTGTTTGCGTTTTCGCGATGCCCCCTGTAGGGTTTTTCTCCACAATGCTTTCCAGTTGAGCATGGAATTGGGTGCGGTCTTTTCTTACCAATCTTAATTCGCAAACCTGTTTGGCATTTGCTTCAAAAAGCATTTTTCGATGAAAATAGAAAGCGTCCTGATCGTCCTTACATATGAACCGAGAAAACGGTTTGCCAATTAATGAAATTCTTTCAAATCCCAGCATGGAGGCACAGGAGAGGTTTGCCTCCTCGATGATCGCCTTTTCACTCAGTGTAAAATAGCCGACCGGCGCAAAGTCATACAGATGAGAATACTTGTCCCGCGTCTTTTCAAGTTCACCCTGGATGCGGCGGAGTTCATCGTTCTGCATTT
>CAYTAQ010000029.1:0-6490 GCA_964435695.1 uncultured Desulfobacterales bacterium
ACCCGTAACAAACTCTTGAAGCTGTTTAAAAGCAAGCTGAACCAAGCCATGCGGCTTTACTTGGAAACCTGTACCCGATGCGGCGTCTGCATTGAAGCGTGTCACGTTTACGCATCCACCAGGCAAGTGAAGCACATTGCCGCTTATCGCGGTGAAATTATCCGCAGGCTTTATAAGAAATATTTCAAAACACGTGGGAAAATCTGGCCGTCCGTCGGCGAATCCAAAGAGCTGAATGACATGGCCCTGGAAGAGCTGTTCGAAGCGGCTTACTCCTGCACCGGCTGCCGGCGCTGCGTGGTGTATTGTCCCTTTGGCATAGATACCCAAATGCTCATGTCGATTGCCAAGCTCCTGCTCATCGGAGCCGACGCTGAACCGGAAACATTGACCATGCTGGCCGACATGTCCGTTGAAAAGGGCAAATCCATTGATCTTTTCAAGGAAGGCTTCCTGCAGGGTATCAAGAATCTTGAAAAAGAGGTGGTCAAAAAATGGAAATCAGAAGCCGGGGATGCCGTCATACCGGTGGATGTCGTGGGCGCGGACCTGCTGTACGTGGCGCTTGCCGGAGCCCATTCCATCATACCGGCAGCTGCCATTTTAAATGCCGCCGGTGAAAATTGGACCCTCAGCTTTTTTGAAGCCGTCAATTTCGGTGCGTTTGTCGGAGACCCCACCAAAACAAAACTCATTCTGGACCGCATTATCAATGAAGCATTGCGGCTCAAGGTGAAAGAGGTCTGTATTTGTGAATGCGGTACGGCATTCCGGGTGATGAAACAGCTATCCGGCACCCAGCCGTTTAAAGTAACGGCCATCACCGACGTGCACGCCCGGTATCTTCGTGAAGGCCGTATCAAAATCGATAAATCCAAATTCAATGAGGCCGTCACCTATCACGATCCATGTCAGATCGCCCGAAACGCCGGCGTCATGGATGAACCGCGTTACATCCTTAAGCACCTGACCGATGATTTCAGGGAAATGTCACCGGAGCCCAAGTATAACTGGTGCTGCGGCGGCGGCGGCGGTCTGGTGGCGTTGGGGGAGGAAACCCTTGATTTTCGAATGAAGTCGTCCCGGGTCAAGGTGGAGCAGGTCCGAAAAACCGGCGCAAAAATCCTCGCCACGGCATGCGAAAATTGTCATGCCCAGCTGAGCGATTTAAACGATCATTACAAAATGGGCGTCGAAGTTAAGTTTTTGTCCTCCATGATCGCAGACGCCCTGGTGGCCAATTAACCGTCTATACCGGTTGTCATAAAATTGAAGTTGTTACACAGGTTCATCATTGACGGTTAGCAGTGCAAACCAAAAGGAATATATTTATGACACCCGGTATCAACAAGACGGAATAAAACCTAAAAGGAGTAAGTTTGTTATGAGAAAATATTTCATCGTATTAGGGATGAGTGTCTTAATGATATTTGCTGTTGCCAATCATGTAAAGAATCAGCCTATCTTTTAGTATAGTAATTTTCCTGCTAAAATTAAATTTATTGCTTGTTTCAAATTCAATTTTTTGTATAACGTGAAAACTTCGATCGAATATTCCGGAAAATACAAAATAAGGAGTTGCCATGACCATCCAATCATTCACCGCCCAGGATCTCTTTGACTGGCTTATCAACACGGAGACGTTTCTGTTGCTGGACGTTCGCAATGAAGAAGAATTCGGCAAATTCAAGGTGGAGGGTCCGTATCCCTTCGACATGATCAATGTGCCGTATGTGGAATTTATCGAGCATGAAGAAGAAAGTGTGGCAAAGGTTCCGCAAGGTAAAAAACTGCGCATTGTCTGCGCCAAAGAAGGATCTTCCAAATATGTCGGCGAAATTCTGATCAACCACGGCTATGAAGATGTGGCCCATATGCTGGTGGGCATCAAAGCCTGGGGCAATTTGCTGGCGCCCATTCGGGTTGCATCAGGGGAAAATTATGAGCTTTATCAGTTCCGTCGCCCCGGAAAAGCTTCCTGCAGTTACGGCTTGTTGTGCAACCAGGAAATGATGGTGTTCGATCCGGCTAAAAACATCGATGCCTATCAAGCATTCGCAGAAAATCACGGATGCACCATCATAAAAACCTTTGAAACCCACCGCCAGGCGGATTACATATCGGGAAGCCCTATGCTTCAGCGCACGCTGAATGCGGAAATCCTCGCACCGCCCGATGATTTTAAAGGGGCGGCATTTGACTATACGGCGGTCACGGATGGCGGCATCTTCGGATTCAGCAGTGGAGGCCCTGAGATTAAGGCCATTCACACGCCCGGGCACACTCCCGGCAGCACGTCTTACCTGATCGATGACCGGTTTATTATTGCCGGGGACACCATCTTTATTTACTCCATCGGCAGACCCGACCTGGGCGGCATGGCCGAAGAATGGTCCAGGATGCTCTTTAAAACCATGACCGAGAAAATATTGGCGTTGGATGATACGATTCTGGCCCTGCCGGGTCATTATATGGATTGGAAAGAGGCCAATGAAGATCTTGTGTTTACTGCTTCCCTTGGCAAGATCAAAGAGATCAACCATGATATTTACGGCATTCGGAATGAAAAGGATTTTTACACCTTTATTAAGTCCAATATGCGCAAACAGCCAGATGAGTATGCACGGATCCGCGAAATCAATGCCGGCTTGGAAACGGTTGACGCAGAGCAGGCCGATATTATGGATCTGGGTAAAAACGAATGCGCCGCCAGTAAAATGGCGCAGGCAGCCTGATAAAAATAGAAAAGCCTTATCACGAAAACACGAAAAATTCAATTTCGTGTTTTCGTGATTGGTTTATCTTTTTTCACTCGATCCCCTGAATCCTTGACCCCTTGAATCCTAATTACCCTTGACAAATAGCTAATTCCCTTATAATTTGTACTTTTTGATTATCATCTGAATTTATATCTGTGAATACAGATAACCTTAACCTGAGCTGAGCGATTTTTTCTCGATCTGCACCAATCTCTTGCGGATCAAGGGTTCGCAAAAAGCCTCGACAGATCCATTGGTCTGCCTATGTTTTTTGCGAACCCTCCTCCATCAAGATCTTGGCACATCTTTTCGGGAAAAATCGCTCAGCTCAGGTTTAATAAACTCGTGAAAGGAGAACGAAACAAATGGCACAATTGATTCCCCCTCATGGTGGAAAGGGTCTGACCTGCTGCTTGCTGGAAGGCGCTGCGTTGGAAGCTGAAAAGAAAAAGGCTGAAGGCCTCAAAAAAATCGAGATCTCACCCCGGGTAAAGGGCGATCTCATTATGATGGGCATCGGCGGATTCAGCCCGCTGACCGGCTTTATGACCAAAGCGGACTGGAAAGGGGTCTGCAATGATTTTTTGTTGACGGACGGCACCTTCTGGCCCATCCCGGTAACCCTGGATGCATCCAAAGAAGACGCGGACGGAATTAAAGTGGGCGATGAAATCGCCCTGTACGATCCCGAAGGTGACGAAATCATGGCCACCATGAAGGTCACTGAAAAGTTTGGGATGACCGACGCCGACAAAAAGTTCGAGTGTGAAAAGGTCTACATGGGTGAAGGCACCCCAACGGCGGAAGCGTTCTGGAAAATCGCCAAAGACGATCATCCCGGTGTACAGATGGTCATGGGCCAGAAAGATTTCAACCTGGCAGGACCGGTCAAGGTATTGAGCGAAGGCGAATACCCTGTGCGCTACAAAGGCGTCTACACGCGACCCGAAGAATCACGAAAAATGTTTGAGGAAAGAGGATGGAGTGAAGTTGCGGCATTGCAGCTCAGAAACCCCATGCACCGCTCCCATGAATACCTCTGCAAGATCGCGGTTGAAGTGTGTGACGGCGTCTACATTCATTCTCTGGTCGGCAACCTGAAACCCGGCGATATTCCCGCCAGCGTCCGTGTCAAATGCATTGATGCACTGGTGAAAAACTACTTTGTAGATAAAAACGTGATTCAGGGCGGCTATCCGCTTGACATGCGCTATGCAGGCCCCCGAGAAGGCCTGCTGCATGCGACATTCCGGCAGAACTACGGTTGCTCACGAATGATCATCGGACGTGATCATGCCGGCGTGGGTGACTTTTACGGCATGTTCGAAGCGCAGACCATCTTTGATAAAATCCCGGCGCCGAAAGAACCCGGAAAAGCGCTGCTCTGTACACCGCTTAAAATCGACTGGACCTTCTATTGCTTCAAGTGCGACGGCATGGCATCCCTGCGAACCTGCCCCCACGGCAAAGAAGACCGCGTCCTGCTTTCCGGAACCATGCTCAGAAAGATGCTTTCCGAAGGTGGCGAGGTACCGGATCACTTTGGACGGGAGGAAGTCCTTGAAATTCTCAGGGAGTACTACAAAGGCCTGACCGAAAAAGTGGAGATCAAACTGCACGGTGCGGCCACCGGAGAATAAAAATAAATTCGCCAGAGGCGAATTTATAAAACGCGGCTTCGCCGCTATAATAAGTAATAAAAAGGGGAGACGGCCTGTCTCCCCTTTTTTCATTTCACGGCTTCTTTTGTAATCTCTTTTATGCTGGCATTTTCCATGAGCTTGATGAATTTGGGGTTGGCCAGCAGGGCGTTGATGTCGCCGGCATTCACGGCCTTCATAATATCCGGGTCTTCTAGAATTGCCTGAATTTTGGGATCATTATGAAGACTCATGATCATGGTCATAAGTTGCTCGTTGGCCATAATGGCCTGCTGCATGGCCTGGATATCGCCGGCCTTGACCCGCTCTCCACCGGGAATGCCGGTGATGGGTGCCCGGCTGCCCGAGGTTTTGGAACGGATGCTGACAACCTTCGAGCCTTCGATCTTGAGCACTCCCATTGAATCCGATTGAATAGTCCAGACCTCACCGTCAAAGGAAAGCACCTTGCCGCTGATGAAGCTGCCGTCGTTGAGTTCGATGATGCTGAGTTCCCCTGCGTCGGCAGAAAAAGCTGATAGAAGCAGGAACAACGACCCTACAACCAGAAAAAATCTGAGCCTTGGCAGATTTTTAAAACCAAACGACCTTTCAGCCCCAAACATACCCATCTCATTCATTTCACTTCTATCCAATTTTGAATGTTTATAGCAAAAATCCGCAGTTTTTCAATTGATCCGAACCTGTGACGATATGTTATCGTTTAACAAATCGATGGTGCGGATATTAACATTTTCGGTGTGAACGATATCACCCAGCACAAAATTAAATGCTTTGATCTTTTCATTTATTTTATCGGAGAGATCGGCAAGTGCGCCAATTGTAAAATATCCGGTTACCAAACTGAGTTTTCCTTCTTTTGTATATTTGGCAATCCACTCATGAACTTTAAGATTTGTATTTTTGTTGTCTAAAATCATTTTTTCTCACACAATCAATCATATCAGGCTGTTGAGTTAACAACCGGATCCTCTTTTTCTTTTTTCCGTGCCCTCATTTCTTCAAGACCCAATAGCGGTCCATCGCTGTATGTTTCATTGGGAAAATGTTCTTTGAAATAGTGATAATAATCCCATAATACCTTTTCCGATCTGTAATTTTCATAAAATCCCAATAACATACACAGCTGGGATACAATATATGCATTTCTCTGATAATGTTCGATTATTTCCAGCAGTTCATCAGAATAATTTTCCCCCGTCGCATGAATAACCTCTATAGCTATCTCTGCAAACGCACTGTGTTGCTGTTTTTGAAAACTTTTCATAATCAGGGGGATAGCGTCTTTTCTGCTCTCAAGCAATTTCATTACTAATTTCATACGATTTAATTGATCCGGACCTTCTTTCATGATATTTATCAGTTCATTAATATTATCAGTTTGTTCAATAAGAATGGCTTCATCCCTCCCACGGTTGATCAGTTGATTCGTTATTTTCGATACCTCCATCTGCAGTTCGGGCATCAGCAAGTTGCTGTATAAAAGCCGAGGCGCCGATATTTCATGTACAGAGTTCTTCTGAAAAAATGATTCGTTAATTGACGGGTCGCCATAATCAATCATATCATGTGGAGGAAGAATGGAATAGGGAGCTTTTGAATTACCCTGGTTATTGAATATATTTTTCCCATAGCAGCACTTCTTGTATTTTTTCCCGCTTCCGCATGGGCATTGTTGATTTCTACCGACTTTTCTCCCCTTCATATGATTTGATCCTTTTCCGACAAATTGATCAGGTCCTGCTGAAACCAAGCTGATCCATCCTTAACGTTATGGCATCAACCGAATCCGGCATGTCCATGGGGTAGTGCTGTTCCTCATACATCTCTATCAAGGCGGTTAAAAATTCGAGCTCGTCCGCCTCTGTCGTACCCGCTTTTGCATCCATGAGGGTTTCTATACGATTGAGTGCGCGGGTGTATTCCGCTTCTTTTTTTATCAGATTATCATGGATGCCGCTTTTTATTCCCTGCATGTTTTCTCCAAAGATTAAGGATGGCACTGAGCTTATTGTCTACAACTTCGACAAACAATGGTTTATTTGTCGAAATTTTCAATAAATTTATCAA
>CAYTAQ010000029.1:6500-31585 GCA_964435695.1 uncultured Desulfobacterales bacterium
GACAATCCCGCGATTATATGTCGATGATGTCGACATGTTAATAATACGTCCAGTCCTGCCGTTTCCATCTGTAAAGGGGTGTATGGCTTCAAATTGATAATGAATAAGTGCCAGCTTAATAAGCGGATCGATATCATCCTGGTCATTATGGATAAATTCTTCAAGATTTTTTAATTTATCGACAATTTCGAGTTGCTGTAATGTGCAACTCAGCATACCGGGCAGTTCGTGGCACAAGCAGGGCAAAGGACGTGAAGATGATTGCAAAAACGGATATTGAAGGTGCTGTTGCCGCAGCCGTCGCAAACCAGAGGGTCCATTGATTTGGAAACCGGATTGTAAATCATCGACAACTGTTTTTGTTTCCTTCCGACAGATATCCGGTATAATATTTTTACGGCAGGGGTCCGGATCTGCATGCCGCCGCAAAGTTCAAGCCTGGCCCTGATACTGTACTTTTTATAAAGATCCGCCTTTTTTCTTTCCAGTTCATCTGGAATCAGCGCTATTTTTGCTTCGCGGTCCGATATCAGTTGGTCTGAAATCCCCGGACGTTTAAGGCTTTCTGCCATCTCTTCCTTCAGGTCCTGATAATATTCTTCCAGGTTGGCCACATCTCTGCGAAATCTTCTGTTCATGCTATCCTGAAACGGTTCAATTTCTCTTTCAAGAATCCTGCCGGCCTCACGTTGAACCCATGTCAGAACCTCTCTGATCCTGCCGGCCTCCCAAAATGCCTGTGCGTTATCCGTCTCAAATGTTCTTTCAACGGTATCGAGCATGCCGCCCATCTCCGCAACCACAGCGCCGGTTTCAAGATTAAATGTCAGCTCAAAAAGCCCTTCTTTCTGCTCATCGCTTTGGGCCAGATACCGGCAGACAAGCAGCAGATATATGGTTCGCACCTCAGCAGCGCTTTCCACCCGTCCCACACAATTGTAGAAAACAAACTGATCCTTTATCAGCCTGTCAAACCCCTGCTGTTTAATATAATTGAAATCCAAACGGCAACTGATCAAAGGCGCCGTGTCACAGGCTGCATCCACTATTTTTTCCAGCAGGGGAGACCCATAATGGATGGCAAATGTTTCTTCGGCCTTTTCATCCGTTGCGATACTGAAATGTTCGGGGGTATTCAACCGCAATGCAAGGTGCTCCGGAAGCAGCACCTCCAGTCGGCCGGAACGTTTTTCCATTGCAGCGCCGTTAAACTCAAAAAAACGCTGCACAAACAGCTCCAGGGATTTGTCGGAACTAAAGTTCATAATTTATTCCAAAAAGTTTCACATCCAGCTCACTGGTCTTCCTGTATTGATTTTTGGAGCGTTGAAGCCGGGTGGCAAGCCGGTCAAAACCGTGTTCCCGTTCCTTTTTTGATAATGAATTTGCCCAGATATCGTAGACCATATCGGAAAAATCCTTTTCGCCCCGAATACGCCCCAAAATCATATCAATCTCACCGATAACCATTTCAAACATATTAATTTTACGGTCAAGTATATCAAGGATGTAATCCTCAATACTCGCTGCTGCGCATAAATTGTAAATCATGACTTCATGCTGCTGCCCGATACGGTGGATTCTGCCGATCCGTTGTTCGATTTTCATAGGATTCCAGGGAAGGTCATAATTTATCATCTGATGGCAGAACTGAAGATTGCGGCCCTCACCGCCGATCTCTGTTGTTACGAGAATATCCTTTTCTTCACGAAAGCTTCTGATGGCTTCATCCTTTTTGGCGTTATCCATGCGCCCGTGAAAAACCGCATGAGGAATATCCTTCCAGGTTAAAAACGTGGACAGATGATCCAGCGTACCGAGATAGTTGACAAATACGATTTTTTTCCCCCTGGTTGATCGGACCAGGTCAAGCAGCACTTTGTTTTTTTCGGTATCCCCCATGGTGCGACACAGGTTGTGAATAGCCCGGATCTCTTGTTCATGATCCCATAAAAAATCCCGTCCCGCCAGAAGGCGCTGCAAGGTCAATTCCACCGCCATGGGTGATGACCCGGCCTCGGCCAGCAGATTTTTGAGCAAAAGCTTGTTGCCGCTCCGGTCAGTCTCATTAATATAATGGACCAGGTCCGTAATCCGTGAATAAAGCATTATTTCGTTTGCCCCCGGTTTTACGCGTATGGTCTGTGCAAATCTGGGCGGAATTTCGATTTTTGCCAGCGCGCGGGTATTTCGAATCATCACCTGGCCCAGAAGTTCTTTCAGCCGACCGCGGTTTTGCGGTCCGGTGGGATCGCCCCGGGTCATAAATTCATTGCGAAATGCCGAAGCGGTTTTCAACTGTCCGGGTTTTAATAAAGTAATCAGATTGTACAGCTCCATGAGATTGTTTTCCACCGGTGTTGCCGTCAACAGAAGCAGAAAGCGCTTTTTCAGGGAATTGACCAGCTTCCAGTTCAACGTGTTCCTGTTTTTAAGATGGTGGGCCTCATCGACAATCACCAGATCATACTCACGCTGTGTGACCGCTGCAATATTCCGCTTGGACTTGGCCTGGTTGATGGATGCCAGGATATAGGGGGCTTCCCAAAACTGGTTGCTCTTTTTATGAAAATCCGCATCATCGGTGGAGGGAAAGTCCAGCCCGAATTTGGTCCGCAACTCTTCCTGCCACTGGCTGACAAGGGTTGACGGTGTCAGGATCAGGGCGCTTTTGACGATACCTCGCTGGACATATTCCTTCAGAATGATCGAAGCTTCAATGGTTTTCCCCAATCCGACCTCGTCACATAAAAGAGCACGGCCCCGAAAGCTTTTCAGTACTTTGCGCGCCGTCTCTTCCTGATACCACAGAGACCGGACCTCATGCAGCCCGGGCAGACAGATGATGTTTTCAAAGGAGTCCCTGAATCGAATTTCATGCCCTTCCAGTGCAAGCTCATATTGTTCGTAGCGCATGAATCGACCGCTGGACAGCGGGATTTGAAAGGACGCGTCATCCATTGTGATGCTGACCGGAATATTCGGAACAGGAGTTTTTTTCTCTCGTGATTCCTGAGAGGCTGGTTTCGCAGGCGGATAGTCCGGCGGCTTATTTTTTTCAGGCGCAACCCGTTTCGCAATCTTTCTGCGCGTCTCTTCCGCCATTTCTTCATTTTTCAGCTGATATCGGCAATATTCCTGTATTTGGGTTGCCGCCGTCCGGATTTTCCGTTTGTTTGCGATCTTCATTCCCGGAAGGCGGAAAAGCAAAATCTCGGAAATCTCCAGGGCCTGTCGATACTGCTTGTTCCTTGCCAGAAGATCTGAAAAAAGAGGCAGATATTCATCATCCATCTGGCCGCCGTCATATAACCGTGAAAGTCCTGCCAGTTGAACTTCACTGCTGGCCATGTCATATCCCAGCCGGACCATTTCCTCCAGAAACAGTTTGTTGCCGGGACTCAGTTTGAGGGCTTTTTTTATGTAAATCAGGGCCTTTTCATGGTTGCCAGTTCCCCTAAACCAGGCAAACTCGGAATAAAAGAAATCGGCTTTTTCCGATCGGACAGTATTGACAGCCGATTGGCGCCTTGCTTTTAATTTGCTCTTTCGTTTCGCTTTTCGTTTATCAGCTTTTGCCTTGGCCATAAGAATTATTCATATAAATCATCAGGTTAACGCAAGTTATGTCAATAAAAGATACCCAGTTTGAATACAATACATGTGTTTCTCCGATACCGTTGGATTATTGAAGCGACAGAATCTCTCTCGCCTCTTGCGGCGAGGCCACGCCCCTGCCATACTCCTGAGATATTCTGACGATTCTTTCCACAAACTGGGCATTGGTTCTGGCGAGTTCCTCTCGGCGGTAATAGATGTTATCTTCCATGCCGACGCGGATATGCCCGCCCATAATCAGCGCCATCATGGACATGGGCAAATGCCCCTTGCCGATACCGGCAACCGACCAGGTGGAATTTTCAGGTAAAAACTCCAGCAGGTGAAGCAGCGATCTGGGCGTTGCGGGACTGCCCCAGGGTGTGCCCAAAACAAACTGGAAATGGAGCGGTTCTTTAAAAAACCCTTGACTCCTCATACGCAAACACGCCACCATCATGCCGGCATCGAAAATTTCAATTTCCGGCTTCACATCCATCTCCATCATGCGCTTTGCCGCAACTTCCAGGAATTCAGGCGATACGATAAACACGGAATCCCCTAGATTGATGGAACCGCCGTCAAAAGACGCCAGTTCCGGTCCAAATACAAGCGGACCCAGCCGTTCTTCCGTGGGAAGATTTCTTCCCGGAATACCACTGGTGGTGACGCAAATGATGAGATCCGTCTGTTTTCTTATGGGGTCCAACACCTGTTTATACACGCTTAAATCCTGCGTCCCCATGCCTGTTTGCGGATCCCGCACATGGATGTGGACCATAGCCGCACCGGCACGCCGGCATTCTACAGCGGATTGGACAATTTCCTCCGGCGTAATCGGAATGTAAGGCGTGGTTTCCCGACCGATACGGCTCCCGGTGATGGCTACAGTGATGATGAGTTTTTGCATAGTTTAATCTCTTCCATCTGTTACCCGGCTGGGTGTTTAAGTTGCATTCCCACGCAGGAGCATGGGAACGAGCAGATTGCCGTAAACTTAAATGAGCAGGTATGAACTTCGTTTACAATTATGGCATGCGTCGTTGCTAACTTCGCTGTTTTAATTGTTAATTGTCAATTGTTAATATCTAATCGCCAATGAGGCAAGGCTAACTAAAAAAAGGGGAGGCAATATGCCTCCCCTTTTCACATGTTCATTTTGCGGCGTAGCCGCTTTGTCGAAAATAATAACACCGCGCCGGCGGGGTTATTATTTTCGACCAATATATTCATTATACGCCAGGGCAGTGGTCCTGTAAACCAGATGCGCCAGCTTGGAATAGGGAATGAAAAAGAACAGACTCCAGACAAACATTAAATGGATGAAATAAAGCGTGTAACTGACGCCGGCCAATCCTGCCAGGCGGGTCATTTCCGTGAGCAGACCCGTGGCCCCCAACGCCAGGGCCCAGCTGATCAGCCACCAGTCGTTGTATCCCGACGATTGGTCTTTTTTGGCCAGACGGTTCTTGATCATCAGCAGGCTGCCGATGACCAGAGATACGCCGGCGACATTGGCCAGCCATTTTACCGGGTTCAACTGGGAATAGGGCCCGTGAATCTGAAGGCCGTAAAGGGTGACAAAGAAAATATTGGTGACGATAAACAGTCCGATGAAGGCGAACAGGACCATCATGTGGGCCGTGGCACGGTCTTTATTCTCGCTGCATTCACTGAATTTGTCATGTTTGAGAACCGGCAGAATGATCCGGACCAATCCCATAATAAATCCTTTGGGATCGATGGTCTTGATATCGGTTTTGCCGTCCTGAAGCGCATTTTGATGCATGTCACCGATAAAGCGCTTGAGACCGATAGCGAAATTGGCGACCGCCCAAATTGCCGCCGGCAGCATCATCATATCCACCAGCCAGGTTGAAAAGAAGTGCTCATGGACAATATGATCTCCTTCGGGTGTGAAATCGAGCAGACCGGTGATCAAGCCAATCACAAGAAAGAGCAGCGCAGGTATGCCCAAAACAATGGGCAGTTTTTTGGGATCATTGATCAGTCTGCCAAGTGCCTTGACCGGTCCGTATTCCATAATCGCATACGCCCGCACGGCGCCCAGAACATCACCGGGCTTGGCGCCCCGGGGGCACAGGGTGGAGCAATCCCCACAGTTGTGACACAGCCAGATATCGCCGTTTCCCACGAGCTTGTCTTTCAACCCCCAGGAAGCCGCAATCATTTCTTTTCTTGGAAAGGGCTTATTATCCGGTGAAATCGGACACACCACCGAACAGGTAGCGCATTGAAAGCACTTTTTGAGATCCCCTCCGCCAAGCTTTTTCACTTCATTAATAAAGCCTACATCAGGCTCAACAACATATGCATCCGCCATATGAATTCCTCCTCTGTAGATGACCATTGAAAATCAACGGTTTTAAGCAGCTCGGACCGTCGATCTCCGACGTGGTATCATCAATTATTTTAAAAGCCCTTAAAGGGATTCGGACCCAGATCTTCGATCATTGCCGCAAAATCATTAACGATCTGCGGAATCTTATCATATTCATCGATGGCTATCTGGAACTGGGCCACACGTTCCGCTTCCAGCGCCAGGCTCGACAAGGCCTCGCCGATCTTTTTCATCCGGATGTCGGCCAGTTCGCTCCCTTTGACAAAGTGGCATTGGTAGTCATCCCCATGCTTGCATCCCATGAGAAAAACACCATCCATCCCTTGTGAGAGGGCATCCTTGATCCAGATAACATTGACGGACCCCAGACACCGCACCGGAATAAAGCGAACCTCTGCAGAGTAAGACATGCGATTGAGACCGACAATATCCAACGCCGGATACGCGTCATTTTCACAGACAAGCCCGAGAATCCGCATGGGAGGTTCGGCATAATCATCTTCTGAAGGTACCTTGATGGATTTGACCATGGAGCCGACACTGTCGATATTGTAATCGGCAAAACCGATGATACGCTCGGGGCATGCCCCCATACACGTACCACATCGTCTGCAGCGGGTCGGGTTCGGTTTTGGGGTGCCTTTCTCATCATCATCCAGGGCGCCGAACGGGCACTCTTCCGTACACCGTTTACACTGGGTACATCGCTGAAAGAAAAAATCCGGAAAAGTCATATCCCCGGACCGCGGATGGACAGATACGCCCCTGTCGCTGGATTCCAGGCACTGAATGGCTTTGAGGGCGGCACCGGTTGCGTCTTCCATGGATTCTTCCACCGTCAGCGCCCGGCGGATGCCGCCTGCGGCGTAGATGCCGGTTCGCTGCGTTTCATAGGGGAAGCAGATGAAATTGGAGTCCGCATAGTCGTTGTACAGTGCGTTGTCCCTGAACCCGGGTCCCTGGCGATAAGCCAGATTGATCACCGGATCATCTTTGGTTACCGGCACCATACCGGTCCCCAGCACCACCATATCCGCCTTGACCTGAATCTTTTCACCCAGCAGGGTATTTTTCGCTTCCACGACAAGCCCGCCGCCGTTTTTGGAAACTTGCGTCACTTCGCCCTTGGTCAAGAATATCCCCGGGTCCTGCTGAAGGCTTTTATAAAAATATTCACCCAAGCCGGGTGTCCGCATATGCTGATAGAACACATAGGCTTTGCCTTCGGGAAAATCTTCGCGGACGTACTTGGCCTGTTTCAGCGCCACCAGGCTGGTCACCGAACCGGCATACTCAAAATCACTGTCGTCCCCGCCGCCGGGGCTCTGGATAAAGACGACAGACTCCGCCGGCTTGCCGTCCGAGGGTCTAATGATCTTTCCTTTTTTGGCGATTGCCTCAAATTCTGCATTGGTGACGACATCCTGGATTTCACCGAAACCCAGATTGGCAAATTCTCCTTCCGCCGGTTTATAAGGCCGCCAGCCTGCAGCCAAAACTACGGCGCCGTACGGCTCGCCGTTTGGATCGAAGGTCAGAATATCTTTTTTCCCATGGTTGTATTCCATGAACTTTTCATGGAGCTGCTCGGCATTGAGCTCCTTGCCCTGCTCGTCGACTTTCATTTCATCCGGCAAAGGATAGGGAACATCGAATTCGATTTTTTCGCCGGGTTTCTTGAATGTCACAATAAAATTCCCGGGTTCACCTGCAATGCGGGCCACCACCGTTTCCGTCTTGACCGTGATATTCGACATGGATTCCACTTCTTTTATCTTGGCATCCACCATCGGGGGGATCAAATCTTCATAGGGGCTTTTGACGGGAAGCTGCTTCCGCCAATGATTGGCATGACCGCCGAGGGCGGCCGTCTTTTCGACAATGGTTACTTCGTATCCGGCTTTGGCGGCATCCAATGCAGCCGACATACCGGTGATCCCTCCGCCGAGCACAAGAATCTTTCTGCTGAAATTGTCCAGTTTGTAAGGTTCCGGCAAATTGACTTTTTCGACCCGGGCCATACCCATGCGGATATAGTCCTGTGCCAGCATTTCGAGTTTGTCAAAGTGTTCTTCATCATCTTTTTGTTCCTCGGTCAATGCCGGAAACTCTGATCTCGGGTGGGACCAGACCACCTGTTCTCTTAAATTCACCCGGTCAACAATGCAACCGTCAAACCTGAAGATATCGAAATTGACCCGTCTTGAACATGCGGCAATCACCAGCGTATTGGTCCCTTCTTCAATATCTTTTTTGATCAGTTCAACGCCTTCCTTTCCGCAAAGGAACGGATGCGTTTTGACAGGCACGCCTTCTTCTTCGGGAATTTCACACAGCGCCTTCATATCAAGCGCATCCCCGATGCCACAGCCTGCACATATATAAACACCATACTTTTTATCCATGGATAACCTCCTACCTCTTCATCAAAGTTTGAATCGCTTTCAAAGCCATACCGGTTGCATTCTGATTCGACGACACAACATCCGCCGGTTTGTTGGCACACCCTGCCGCGAACATGCCGCCTTTCTCAAAATCATTAATAATAAAGCCGTCTTCATTATATGTTAGGTCGGCAGGAAGCTTCGTATTAACAGCTGTCGGCTGCATACCCGTAGCCAGAACCACCATTTCAACCGTTTGATGAATCTTTTCGCCGGTTACCGCATTTTCCGCAACAACGTTGATATTTTTAGAATCCGGATCTTCGCTGACCTCGGCCACTTTGCCTTTAATAAAAAAAACATTTTCATCTTCTTTTATTTTCTTATAGAACTTTTCGTATCGATAGCCCGGCGCTCTGAGATCGATGTAGAAGATGTAAATTTTGGCTTCAGGGTACCTCTCCCTGATATAGGTCGCCTGTTTCAGTGATGCCATGCAGCAGATATATGAGCAATAGGGGAGATGGTTTTCATCTCGCGATCCGGCGCACTGAACAAATGCAATGCTCTCTATTTCTTTGTTATCCGAAGGGCGGGTGATGGTGCCCCTGGTCGGTCCATTGGGCGCCGCCAGTCTTTCAAGCATCATGTTGGTGACGATGTTCTGATATTGTCCAAAACCGAGGTTATCAATTTTGGTGGCGTCATACGGTTCCCATCCTGTCGCCCAGACAATCGCGCCGACCTGAAGATCAAGGGTTTTGGTCTCCATGGAAAGATCAATGGCGCCGTATTGGCACGCTTCTTTGCATCGATCGGCATCTTCCGTACCAATGATCCGGGGCGAAATTACATAACGTGCGGGGAAAGCCATTTCAAAGGGCTGGTACGCACCCTTGATTTTCTTCATGCCGAAATCAAAATCACTATCGATCTCCGTTTCGCAGACCTTCGCACATTCACCGCACCCGGTACAGTTTTCGTTCACATATCTGGGGGAGAGCTTGAGCGACACATCATATTGCCCCGGAGACCCCGACACCTTTTCCACCTCGGCAAGCGTAAAAACTTTAATTCTCGGATTGTCCTTGATTCTTCTAAAATTTATTTCCAGACCGCAGGTCGGAGGACATAGCTTTGGAAAATATTGATTGAGCTGTGCTACTCTTCCGCCCAGGTAAGGATTTTTTTCGATCAGGAACACTTCGTACCCCACCTCGGCAGCTTCAAGGGCCGTGGTCAACCCGCTGATACCGCCGCCGACGACCATCAAACTTCCACTAGCAGGGGTTGCTTTGTCTTCTGTCATGCTATCCCTCCGTGCATTAAGGTTTCATTTTCCCAAAAGGAGTTAAACTTGCTGATTGATACGGACTTCAGGCGACATCCTTTTTCTGAACTTTGCAACGAAAAACTGGAAGTAAATGAGGCATCTCCAGTTATTGGTTTCAACTTTCAAACCGTTGGATATCGCCTAAAAACCGATCGTGCATATCTTAATAAAAACCTCCAGGCGTCTGGCGACACCTGGAGGTATTTTGTATTGACTCAGTTCACAGCCGACATTGTGTTAGTCCGTGAATATTTTGATATAGTCTCTCTTGAAAATATCCCATGTCCCGGCTTTTGGATCATATTTGGAGTTGACGAAAGCAAACCAGTTTTTATCATCCTGACCCGGGTAATCCGCCTGATAGTAGAATCCAGGATAGCGGGTTTCTTTCCGGTACTGGATGTGACGCAGATGCGCTTCAACCGTCCAGATACGATGATAGATTTCCCAGCATCTCATGAGCTCATGCAGGTCGCCGGCTGCCAGTTTCTCACAGTCTTCTCTCATGACGGCCAGCATATCCATGATAATCTCGAGGTTTTTACTGGTGGTCATGTAGTAGGTTGCGGTTCCGCCGCCGTATTCATGGGTGGCCTTCATGAGTCGCAGGGCCATGCCGGAAGGTTTTACATACGCCGGGTTGACATCTTCCATGGTGGTGTAATTGCAGTTATCCAGATAGGTTCTGACAGGTTTGTACACCATGTCGACCAGTTCCTGTGCGGACTTGGCCAAGGCAGGTTTAAAGTCGCTATGGTCTGTGGCATATCTGACCATCTGTTTGGCAGCCAGCCGTCCCTCGGCATGGGAGCCGGAGGAGAACTTGTGGCCGGAGCCGCCGACGCCGTCGCCTGCAGTAAACAGACCGTTGACAGTGGTCATCCGGTTGTAAATCTTACCGTTGTCTGCCTTGATTTTGTAAGCATCCGGCACCCAAGCAAGATCCGGACCGGAGGTCCAGAGACCGCAGCAGCCGGAGTGTGATCCCAGCAGATACGGTTCGGTCGGCATAACTTCGGAATTCTTCTTTTCAGGCTCGGTATCGGTGGCACACCAGAGATTAGCCTGGCCACAAGTCATGTCGAGAAAATCTTCCCAGGCTTCTGATTCGAGATGCTTGAGTTCTTTCTTGTCCATGGTTTTTCCAAGTTCTGCAAGGGCGCTTACCGTATCCATAATAATGGGGCCGCGTCCTTCTTTCATTTCAAACAGCATCAGATGGTTACGCAGGCAGGTCGGTGTAATGGCTGCAGTGCCATACGGTGCATACTTCTCAAGCTCAGCCTTGGCTGCCGCGCCGGCGGCAAAGTTTTCGCCGAGTCCGTTGAGGGTTTTAGCCTTGAACAGCAGGAACCATGCGCCGACAGGGCCGTAGCCGTCTTTAAAACGGGCCGGGGTGAAACGGTTTTCCATCATGGTAAGCTCAGCACCCACCTTCATACACATGGTATAGGTGGAGCCTGCATTCCATACCGGATACCAGGCACGGCCTTTGCCTTCACCAACGGATCGGGGCTGATAAATGTTCACCGCACCACCGCAGGCCACCATCATGGTCTTACATTTGATGATGTAAACCTTGTTTTCACGCACGGAGATACCCACCGCGCCGGCAATCTGGTTCTCTTTGTTGGCATCCAGCAGCAGTTCAACGATGAAGCAGCGTTCCAGAACGTTCTCTTCACCAATGGCCTTTTTGGCTGCTTCGGCAACAATTCTCTTGTAGGATTCACCGTTGATCATAATCTGCCATTTGCCGGTCCGAACCGGCTGTGCACCGGATTTCAGGGTACCCATTTTCTGACCCTTTTTACCATCCAGGGTTTTCCCCTCTTCGCTTTTCTTCCAGATTGGGAGTCCCCATTCTTCAAACAGCTGGACGGAATCATCCACATGACATCCAAGACTGTAAATCAAGTCTTCCCGCACGATACCCATAAGGTCGTTACGCACCATGCGGACATAATCTTCAACGGGATTTTCTCCGATATAGGTATTGATGGCCGACAGACCCTGTGCCACGGCACCGCTTCGTTCCATGGCGGCTTTATCGCACAGCAGAACGGTCTGATTATCGCCCAACCATTTTTTTACCTCAAATGCAGCACCGCAGGCAGCCATACCGCCGCCGACGATCAACACGTCAACTTCTCGCTCTTCCACTTCAGGGTCTCTAACAGCCTTGAGTTCGCCCCGGGGTTTATTCGGTAATGCCATATTGCATCCTCCTTATTTTCTTTATGGATGTATTGTTGTCATGATGTGTGCTTGCAGATAATCGACATTTACACCAATTGATCTGCAGCGGGTTGACATAATTCTTTGCCATCAGCTTCCTCTGTTGCGAGAAGCGGTCCCTCCAGATCTTTTCCCTTGAGATCCAGATACGCATTGGCAGCGCCTTCCGGAGTTGTCCGGATGGGGAACTTAAAACGCTTGATGGTTCCGTTTCTGAACTTACAGGTCCACATTACATCTTCGGTACCCAACATCGGCATTACACTGCTTCCCAAAGGTACAAAGTCACTATAGCCTCTAACTTCGATTGCCTGCGTGGGGCAAATCTTTACACACGAAAAACACTCCCAGCACTGATCCGGCTCTTGGTTGTAAGCCTTCATCTCGTTGGGTTCAAGTACCATCAGGTCGTTGGGACAAATATACATACACGCTGTTTTGTCACCGCCTTTACAGCCGTCACATTTTTCCTGAATTACAAAGCTTGGCATTTAGTATACCTCCTAATTTTGCTTTTAGATTCTAGTTGATCCTATTTCCGTCGCTTCTGTTTCGGAAAACCTCCAGTCTGTTACACCTCCCTTCTTGTCCAATAATAATCTGCTCTGGCAATATCTTCCTATCTTCCCTATCGTTACCATAAACTTGAATCGCCTTGATCGGTCGGATTCAACTTTACAGCGTCTTTGCCTTTTTTGATTTGCGCCCCCGTCCTTGCCTGGTGACTGGCAATGCAAATATTTCTTTTAATATCAACAGCATATAAATGAAACAAAGGAATTTAATATCACCCAACCTCTTGCTTGTCAAGAACTTTTGATCAAACTATTTCCAAAGCTCGCAAATAGTTTTCAACAGGAAGACATATCATCAATATATTGATTTATTTAGACTAGAGCACCGCATATGGTGGGTGATGCTCCCTGCTGTTTCAACATAGAACCGTATGAATTCGATTTTTCCCGAATTCTCACTCCTAATATATCGCTGAATACACAAAAGCAATATTTATGCCATATTGCAGGGAACCCTATTAGCTTATATCTGTTTGAATTAAAAGGTGTATTTTGATTAAACATATGGAACTGAACGCTGACGGTTATACGTTATGTCAATAAATTTTACAAGGTGTTAAAGCCTCATTGCCGGTCACTACCTTTTTTATATGCATTGACGAGAACCTCGAAATTGATAATATATTATCTGATTTTTTGCGAGTCGGAGATTCGTATCCTGCCCGCGACGGGCAACGATGGTGTTTTAAATTCGGTTTCGGCTTATCCGGTCGAGGATATATCCAATGGAAAACGGTTTTATGCCCATAGCACGTGACGATTCGTTCTGCTTTTCCTGTTCAAGATCAGTACCGTGCTTTAATGAGTGCTGCAGAGATCTGAATCAATTTTTAACCCCTTATGACATTCTTAGACTGAAAGCCTGTTTAGATCTTCCTTCAAATGTGTTTTTAGAACGTTTTACGGTCCGGCATACGGGACCGAAGACCGGTTTTCCGGTCATTGCATTTAAAACCGATTCAGGATTGAACCATATCTGCCCCTTTGTTACCGCCGCTGGGTGCCGCGTTTATACTGACCGGCCGGCATCCTGCCGAATGTATCCAATTGCACGGGCCGTATCATACTCCCGCCAAACCGGGAAAACAACCGAACACTTTGCATTGCTCAAGGAATCCCATTGTCAGGGGCATCAACAGCAAAAAATGCAGACTGTAAGGGAATGGATCGACACCCAGGGGCTGCAGCGTTACAATGCATATAACGATTTGCTTTTGGTACTTATCTATCGCAAAAATCAAATGAAACCGGGACCGCTTGATCCTGCGGCTCACCGGCGCTTTTATCTGGCACTTTATGATTTGGATGCATTCAGGGAAATGGCTTTTAATGACGGTTTTTTCAAAACCCTTACCCTAGACCACGAAACCTATGAAAAGGCACGACAGGAAGATACGGCCTTGCTGGAAGTTGGAATCAACTGGCTGAAAGAAACCGTATTCAAATTGAAAATCTCTTAAACGGGCCAACTGGCCAATGGAGACCACCATGAACCTCAAAAATAAAGTCGCGCTCGTACTGGGTGCCATCAAAGGCATCGGAAAAAGCATCGGGCTGTTTCTTGTTGATCAGGGTGCCCATGTTGCCCTGAATTATTTTGACTGGGAGGAACACCTGGATGAAATGAAAGCGGATTTTGACCGGGCAGGGCAAAAATACGCTGTTTTTCAAACCGATCTGCAGGACACGCACTGCATATCAGCGCTGATCCAAAACGTGGTGGACCGCTTCGGACACCTTGATATTTTAATCAACAACATAGAGCGTGGCGGCTGGCCTATTGTGCACGGCCCATATACCTCCGAACAATGGGATCTGGAAATGACCACAACCCTGAAGGCCAAGCGCTGGATATTTGAAGCCGCGCTTCCCCTTCTGAAGGATTCAGGCAACGGTGTTGTTATCAATTTTTCATCCATCGCGGGAATTGTCGGGAGATCAGGGCCTGCGCAGTGGATATTCAATGACGGCTATGCCGCAGCAAACCGCGGTATTTCACTGCTGACGGAAACATGGGCACGCATGGGAGCCCCTGAAGTCCGGGTCAATGAAATTATGCTCGGATTCTTTGAAACACGCCATGCTCAAAATACCCGTGGCTGGGGGCTTCTTTCAAATGACCAGAAACAGGCCCTGACCCGTCATATTTTATTAGGCAGAACCGGCGCCAGGGAGGACATTATCAAAGCGGTAAGGTTCTTGATTGCCGACGCACCTTATATGACCGGTTCCATTTTACGGCTGGACGGGGGGTATGTGCTTGGCGGGGAGCCGGTAGGGCCTATGCCCTCAGGAATTCTTTAGTCACCTGGCAGCTATCGGAGACGAATCTGTTTGGCCCGGATACCCCAGACAAACAACTTGACCCAGTCAAAGCCGAAATTCAAGAGTTCAACCTCATCGGTTTTCATTTTTTTAAGGAGCGCGGTCTTCACATGATACCTTTTTAAAAAGCTGCTGTTGAAAATGAAATCCCTGAACCGGTCGATATTATACGTCACCATGAACGCCATCTTTGCTTTCCTGCCCTGCGGTCCTTCGCTCCCCCATGGATCCTTCTGAAAAAGCTGCTTTACCTTCGACCACGTGACGGTCATTTGATGATAGTCCTCCGCTTCCTGGTCTTCCGCCCAGGATTGAACCGTCCACGTCTTGTCTTCGTGTTGCCCCAAGCAGAAATCCGGGGGTCTGAAAAAACTGATTACCGTGGACCGCCCTTTGCCCGCTTCATAATACAGTCCCTGTTCCACCGGGAATGTTCTGCATGCATCGGGACGGTCTGAATAAACAACACACCCTGAGGCTGTTAAAAAGGGGCAGGTTTTTTCTTTGTTCTCGGACATCTTGAGCAGTACATCCGGAAAATGGCTGTCCTCCCGCATCACCGCGTCCACATGTTTATCAAGAAACTGATCCGATGATATACCGAGCCGGTTCTTGAGCCGGATGACATCATAAGGATATAAAAACAGGTTGAGATTTCTGCAACACAGATTAAAGCAGGATAATCTTGAATGGCATTGAAATGAAAATGTGTCATCTTTTTTGATCAATTGACCGGGGAGTTTTTCCGGAGTTTCAATGTCGATTCTCCTCACGATAATTTCTTCCCGCCGATGAAAGCCACCATATCTGCAACCGTCAACCGGATTTTTTCCGTCATGTTCATTGATTTCCGCAGTTGCTTTTCCAACTGGGCGATTGGCGTGTAAAAAGGCGTCCTGTCAAAACGGAAATCGCTTTTTCCCTGGTTGACGTCGGGAAACATATGGCATCCCGGACCGTTTACCACCCCCCTGACAGGATGATGAAGTTTATGGGGAATGCCATGCATCCGGCAAATCATTGGTCGATAATTATAGAGCTCACACCGATTATTTGCATTCAGGGGGCACATGATGCGCATCCGGCCGCCGGCTTTTTCTGTTTCCACATACGCCCGGCGGACAATAGAAGCTCGCTTGACGACCTGTGCCTTTCCCTCCGGCGCCAATGTTTGGAAACCTTCATAAATATACAAAAACTCCAATAAGGTATGATGGTAAAACCGCGTCAAACAACAATTATCCTCACATCCCTCACATTGAAACCCGTACTCCGCGGCTGCTTTTTGATATTCCCGGTCCATGTCCTGGAAAATGCGTCTCAATTTTTCCAAAAACGGCAGCCAGGTTTCGGCTTGCGATAATATATTCTCAAAATGAGCGTTCATCTTTCTTCCGCTGATGCGTTCTATATTGTGGGTTTGGGAAAAAAGATTTTCTCATACAAAGACATGGCATAGCGGTCCGTCATGCTGGCAATAAAGTCACACACAATCCGCTCTTTTGCATCACCGCTTTTATAAATCCCGTTCATTTCCATTTTTACAAGCTCTGTTTCAAGCATGGATCCGTTTTCGAGGAAATACCCGTATAACTCCGATAGTATCTTTTTCGCTTTCACAAATTCATTATGAACCGTTGGGGACCGGTAGACATTGTTATACAAAAATTTTCTCAATTCCGTCATGGCGCCGTACACGTCATCGCTCATCTTCAATACGAGCTCGCCGTCATTCAATTTGCTTGAAAATACCAGGTCCTTGATCATGGTGGTGGCACGCTCCCAGTGCTTGTCCCCGAGTATTCTGGTACAAGAATCCGGCACCTGTTGTGCTGCAATCACCCCGCTGCGAATAGCATCATCCAAATCATGATTCAAATAGGCCATGATGTCGGCAATCCGTACAATCCGCCCCTCCAGCGTACGCGCAAGCTCTGCCGGATCATCCGGAATTATTTTCCCGTACCCCTTGGAATGCTTTAAAATACCATCCCGCACCTCCAGGGTAAGGTTGAGCCCCTTCCCGTTATTTTCCAAAACATCGACAACCCGCAACCCCTGTGAATGATGGGAAAACCCTTTTGAAAAAATTTCTTTTAACACGGCTTCCCCGCTGTGCCCGAACGGCGTATGTCCCAAATCATGACCCAGCGCAATGGCTTCCGCAAGATCCTCGTTCAAAAACATTGCCCTGGCGATGGTCCTGGCAATTTGTGCGACCTCCAGCGTATGCGTCAGTCTGGTTCGGTAGTCATCCCCCAACGGCTGTAAAAAAACCTGTGTTTTATGTTTCAGCCGTCTAAATGCATTCGAATAAACGATTCTGTCCCTGTCCACCTGAAAAGCGGTCCGGATCAGGCTGGGGCGTTCTGCAACAACCCTCCCCCTGGAATCGGCGCTTTTGCAGCCGTACGGCGACATAAAATTCTTTTCACGTCTTTCAAAATTTTCTCGAATGGAAGGGGCATTTGGCATGGGCGCGCAATGATCTCCTCATTTTTTTCATGAGCTTTACAAAATGTTAAAGACGTATTACTGTATTCAAAAGTATATAGGATTGTAAAGAGTTAACCCGCATTTCTCATGAAAAAAATATGGACGGACATCACCTCATACTCGGCGAAATTGCCGATTTTGTGACCGGCGAAACCTTAAGAGATACCCACGACGAACGATACAGGCAATCCATTGCCAGACTCCTTGTGGAACAGAAAGGGTATTTAAAAAAGGACATTCGGCCCCGATGGGATTTACGCGTCACCGCAGGGGAAAAATGCGCGCTTGTCAAGATCGATTTCAGCATCGTGATGAACGATCGGGTCTACATGATGATTCGATATGCACCGGGTTCGCTGGTTACCCGTCATCGCCCGTCATTGGCCGCATCCCGGACACTGACATCCTATCAAATTCCCGTGGTCGCCGTCACCAACGGCATTGAAGCGGATATTATTGACGGCACATCCGCTAAAGTCATAGCCCGGGGACTCGATATGATTCCGGCAAAGCATGAACTATTGGAAAGGGTGCGAGAATCCGATTTTATTGAAATTCCAAAGCAAAGAGCTGAAAAAGAGTCGAGAATTATTTTTGCGTTTGAAGTGGACGGCAGCTGCCCTTGTGATGATACGATTTGCCGCATAACCGGTTAGTCCCTTGGCCCGTTGGTCAACTAAACATTTGCCAACACAACAATTGAAAAATATTAAAAATTTCGTGCTTTCTTTTTTTCGTGTTTTCGTGATTAATTAATTTTTTTTATAGATTAACCTGACATGGACCACAAATATTTCATGAAGTTCGCCTTGAAAGAGGCGGAAAGGGCATTATCATCGGGTGAATTTCCGGTGGGATGCGTGATGGTGCATCAAAACCAAGTTGTTGCAACCGGTTCTCGGATCGGAACGGTTGGAACGTGGACGAATGAAATTGATCATGCTGAAATCATTGCGTTAAAACAGCTCTCGGCAAAATACGGAGGTATCAACTTTAAACAAGTAACCGCCTTCAGCACATTGGAGCCCTGTCTCATGTGCTTCGGCGCGCTGATGATACACGGCATCGGGAAAATCGTTTACGCGTATGAAGACGCCATGGGAGGGGGGACCGCCTGCGATGTGTCCGCCCTGCCCCCCCTCTACCGAAAAACCCGGGTGCGTGTTTTTCCACACGTTCTGAGGGATGAAAGTTTACAGCTTTTTAAAACCTTTTTTGAGGATCCAAAAAATTCTTATTGCAGAGGGAGCCTGTTGGCAAAATACACCCTTGCACAATAAATTCTGAGGGTGAGTCTATTTTTCTTGCATTTTTTTCTTGCATTTCTTACTGTTGTTATATAATCCACTATCGAAAATAGACTGGACAATGTTATTTAGAAGGTCTTTGTGTCTTTGAAAAACAAGATAAAGCAAGGAGGTGAGTGTATAGCTTTTCCAAAAAAAACAAACAGGCCGGACAAGACAGACCAAACAAATATTAATCAAAGCATTCGAGCAAAAGAAGTCAGGGTAATCGATCCGGAGGGAAATCAGGTTGGGGTTATTCCAACTTACAAAGCCCTTGCGATTGCCGGGGATTACGGCTTAGACTTGGTGGAAGTCTCACCCAATGCAAATCCGCCGGTTTGCAAGATAATGGATTACGGTCGTTTTAAGTATGAACAGACAAAAAAACAGCATGAAGCGAAAAAGAAGCAGAGTACCTTTCAGGTAAAAGAAATTAAAATTCGACCCAAGACCGGCGAACACGATATCCAAGTCAAGTTGAATCATATCAGCCGATTCATTGAAAAGAAGGATAAGGTTAAGGTTACCGTTGTTTTCAGGGGCCGCGAGATCACACTTAGCGGGCGTGGGAGAGAGCTGCTTGAGCTTATAGCTCAACAGACGGATACCTATGCTAGCGTCGAACAACCGCCCAAGTTCGAAGGGCGCGCCATGACGATGGTGCTTGCACCCAAATAAACGATTGACAAACTATACCCGAAATAAGATAACCACCAGAAAAGATAACTATACTTGATATGCTTGCCGGCGAGTAAGCGATTATATCATTAACGTAAACTTGGCGTGGGCTGGAATATTTTCGAATGCTCGCGCCATATATTTTTTTCAGGTGATAATAAGGAGAGTCAGGAATATGCCAAAAATAAAAACAAATCGATCCGCTGCCAAGCGCTTTCGAAAAACAGGATCAGGCAAAATTGTATATTCTAAATCACATGCCAATCATATTTTAACCAAAAAAACGACAAAACGTAAACGATCTTTGCGCAAGGGCCATCTGATCCAGAAATCAGACACCCGGGAAATCAAGCTGCTGATGCCGAATGGCTAAGTGTGTTTTCTCACGTTATGGATCGATTAGGAGGATAGTGTACCATGCGAGTTAAAAGAGGTTACAAAGCAAGACAGCGAAGAAAAAAGGTTTTAAGGCTGGCCAGGGGATTCCGCGGCGGCCATAGCAAATTATTCCGCACCGCAGCGGATGCTGTCGATAAGGCGCTCATGTACGCCTATCGGGACCGGAGAGCCAAAAAGCGTGATTTCAGAAAGCTCTGGATTGCCAGAATCAATGCAGCGGCACGCATGAACAGCATTTCATACAGTAAATTCATTCACGGCTTGAAGCTTGCCGGCATTGAACTGGATCGAAAAATATTGGCGGACTTGGCCATATCAGACCCCTCCGGTTTTGCGAAAATTGCGACTGTGGCTGCGCAACAGATCTAAACAGTATACCTGATGAAGAATTTGCGACCCATTGAACAGAAGACAGCGGATTGATGCCCTATACAGGGGCTGATTCTGCACCGGACATGACTGCGTCAATCCTGCTGAGTCCCCTTTCATTCAACGTCTTCACCATCCATCCGGGCATGAGCAGTGGAAAAAAATATTGAACAAATAAAAACAGAAGCCCTGAATAAATTGAACCAAGCAACGGATCCGGCCGCCGTCCAAGCCCTGATCACGCAATATCTGGGTCGAAAAGGCATTGTGACGGGATTTTTGAGAAATATTTCATCTCTCCCGCCTGAAGAACGTCCGGCCATGGGTAAAAAAGCGAATCAGATAAAATCCGCACTGGAGAAGACCTTTCATAAAGCGCTCCAAACGATTGAGAACACGGCGCAAAGCACTGAAGAAAGAATCGACGTTTCCTTGCCGGGCAGAATTTCTCATCAAGGCGTCTTGCATCCGGTAACCCAAATTTCCACGGAAATTTGCGATATTTTTAGCAAATTAGGATTCGATGTCGCAGAGGGGCCTGAAGTTGAAAGCGATTACTACAATTTTGAGGCGCTCAACTTTCCCAAAAATCATCCGGCCAGAGATATGCAGGATACGTTCTTTGTTTCAGATGACATCGTCTTGAGGACCCATACATCTCCCATGCAGATCCGCATCATGGAACAAACACCACCCCCTGTGAGGGTGGTGGTTCCGGGAAAAGTTTTTCGTTGTGATTCGGATTTGACCCATACCCCCATGTTTCACCAAGTGGAGGGCCTCCTTGTGGATACCGATATCTCCTTTGGGGACCTGAAAGGGATTCTCACGACATTCGTCCATCAGATGTTCGACGACCGCACAAGCCTGAGATTTCGCCCCAGTTTTTTCCCTTTTACAGAGCCCAGCGCCGAGGTGGACATCCTCTGCGTCATGTGCAGGGGCAAGGGCTGTCGTGTTTGTTCTCAGACAGGGTGGCTGGAAGTTTTAGGCTCCGGCATGGTTCACCCGGCACTCTATGAAAATGTCGGCTACGCGCCGGGTAAATATACGGGTTTTGCCTTTGGCATGGGTGTCGAACGGATTGCCATGTTGAAATACGGCATTGATGATATCCGAAAATTTTTTGAAAATGATGTCAGGTTTTTGCGACAATTTTAAAAGTGCCCATCCACAAATGGTTCTTTTGACCCAATGCGGTGTTCTCGCCTTTTTGCGATCCTCAACGTAGCGGAGCTACGCCTCCGGTCGCAAAAAGGCTGCGGCCTTGTCTTGGATCAAAAGACCTCATTCGTGAAAGGACACTTAATGAAGATATCGAGGTTAATTGTAAATGAAAGTGAGCTTAAGCTGGCTGAAAACATTTATCCCCATTGAGATGGGCGCCCGGGAACTGGCGGATGCCCTTACCATGGCGGGCTTGGAAGTGGATGCCCTGATCGATCGGTATGCTTATTTAGACAGCGTATTCGTGGGTCGGATCACGGCAATTAAAAATCACCCAAATGCCGATAGACTGAAAATCTGCGACGTTGATATCAAAAACCGCGGCCTCTCCATCATATGCGGCGCCCCCAATGTTCAGCAAGGCATGCTGGCGCCGGTCGCATTACCCGGAACCCGTTTCCCGAATAACATGGTTCTGGAAAAAGGAATAATCCGCGGAATCGCATCTGACGGGATGCTTTGCAGTGAAGCGGAATTGGAACTGGGCTTGGATGCATCCGGCATCATGATCCTCAAGGACGATCTGACGGTGGGTGAGAACCTTGCAAAGGCACTGCAGCTTTCAGATGTTACCATTGAGATGGACCTGACGCCCAATCGACCCGATTGTTTGAGTATTATCGGAACCGCAAGGGAAATTGGCGCTATCCAAAAAAAACAGATCGCCTATCCGGACATCACCCTTCATGATTCCCGTGAAGATATACGGGAGATTACCTCTGTAACCGTTGAAGCGCCCGATCTCTGTCCAAGATACGCAGCGAGAGTGGTTGAGAACGTTACCGTGGCCCCCTCCCCGTTTTGGCTTCAAAACAGGTTGCGGTCAGTGGGATTGCGGCCCATTAACAATATCGTCGACATCACCAATTTCGTATTGATGGAATACGGTCAACCCCTTCATGCCTTTGATTTTGATCGATTGGCTGAAAATCGGATTGTGGTTCGGGCTGCCGTTGAGGGGGAACCGTTTACGACACTGGATGAAAAGGAACGCTTGCTTCCAAAAGATACACTCCTGATCTGCGACGGCGAAAAACCGGTGGCCATTGCCGGCATTATGGGAGGATTGAACTCGGAAATCGAGGCATCCACCACACGGGTTCTCATTGAAAGCGCATACTTCAATCCGGCCAGCATCCGCAAAACATCCAAACAACTCGGTTTAAATACGGATGCCTCCCATCGCTTTGAAAGGGGGATCGATCCGTTGATAACCCTTACGGCACTGGACAGGGCTGCGCAGTTGATGGTGGAAACCGGCGGCGGAACCTTGGTGCAAGGCATTGTTGATGTATGTAATCACCTTCCGGAACCAGCGACGATCATATTGAGCGTTCAGGAAACCAACCGGCTTCTGGGAACGAACTTCAACCGGAACGATATTCAGGAATTCTTATCATCCATTGAATTTAGAACCGATGCCGGCGAAAACGGCACGCTTTCCGTAACCCCCCCTTCGTATCGCGTCGATATCAAAAGACCGGAAGATCTGATGGAGGAGGTTGCACGTCTGTCAGGCTATGATCGCATTCCCACAACATCGCCGCTGATTCCGGCCGATATCAGAAAGTCCGTTAAACTCATCGACAAAAGGGCCCGGATTCAAAAAATTATGACCGGTTTCGGATTTACGGAAGCCGTCAATTACAGTTTCATGGACAAATCCGACTGCGACCGACTCAACCTTGCACCGGGAGATCCAAAGCGAAACTTGCTGGAGATATTAAACCCTTTGACAGAGGATCAAACCGTCATGCGGTCCTCATTGATGCCGGGTCTCATCGGGTCGATCCGCAAAAATTTATCCCAGCAGGTGAAAAACTGCAAGCTATTTGAAATTGGGAAAATTTTCATTGACCAAGGCAAAAGCAGCCTGCCGGAAGAAATTGAAATCCTGAGCGGCATCTGGACGGGCGCGCGCATCGACCCGCTCTGGAACATCAAGGAAGAACCGTGTGACTTCTTTGACATCAAGGGCGTTGTGGAAGGTTTTTTAGCTGCTTTGAAAGTGGACAACATTCAATATACAACCCTTCCGGACGATCAGTGCCGTTACGTCCGACCTGGTTTTTCAGCACAAATCATGAGAGACCGGGAACAATACGGTATCATGGGAGAACTGCATCCGCACGTACTCAGAAACTTCGATCTGAAGCAGACCGTATTCATTTTTGAAATAAACTTGAGCCGGCTTTACAGTATCATCCCTGAAACCAAACAGGCAGGACCGATTCCAAAATATCCTTTTGTCACCCGTGACATAACGGTAATTATCGACAAGGATGTCGAAGCAAACTCTTTGCTGGATTTCGTCAGAGAAATGAATTATAAACTGGTTGAACAGCTCCATCTTTTTGATATGTTTACCGGTAAACCGATCACCGCGGGGAAAAAGAGCATATCCTTCAGAGTCATTTACAGGTCCCATGAGGAAACACTCGAAGATGAAATCGTAAACCGGCTCCATAAGGAAATTTCAGACAAGCTGGTGATTGAATTTAACGCCGCACTCCCTGAAGTGGGCTGACGCCGTCATGCCCGAGAGAAATGCAGGCACCCTATGGAACACGGAATAGTTTCCATACCCGACAAGCTCTATTTTAAAATAGGAGAGGTTTCGGAACTCCTGGGTATTCCTACGTATGTCCTTCGTTTCTGGGAAACCGAATTTAAACGCATCAAACCGAAACGAACTGCTTCCGGTCAAAGACTCTACCGAAGAAATGACGTTGAACTTCTCCAGAAAATCCAGTACCTCCTTTATAAAAAACGATTTACGATTCCCGGCGCAAAACGTTATCTTATCGACACAAAAAACCTGCCGAAAGACATCTCGCCGCAAGAAATTCTTGAAGAATTGAAGGCCATCAGAGCCCTTCTGGACTAGAGCGTTTGTCAGAATAACGTCCGATATTGGTGGCATTCTGAATCTTACAGGAATGATCCCTAAGGTCTAATATAGGCCGATCCAAACGCTCTAATAATTTTTCCTTATTTTTGATGGCAGTACGGAACAGATTTATGACAACCGGTATAAACAAAATATCTTGACATTCGAATATTTTTATCTTATTTATTTTTCTTTGGAAAGCGGGCATAGCTCAGCTGGTAGAGTACAAGCTTCCCAAGCTTGGTGTCGCGAGTTCGAATCTCGTTGCCCGCTCCAAGTTTAAATTCGCCTTTTCCGTTTCACGTGATGGGTTGGGGTAGTCTTGTGATTTGTGGGATGAACTTTAATTTTTCCTTATGGTTAATGGCATGAACAGATAATCTTTCTCGCTGTAAATCAAGAAGATCTACCTGCAACATGAGGAAACGGGCGACAGCCCGTTTTTGCGTTTTTAAAGAGGAGACTTCGCGGTGCAGTGAAAAAAAAGAATCATCGTCACAATAAAGAATCCGGGACCAAGGAGAGCCGCCGGCCTAAGGTGAATGAGAAAAAAGTTATTCAGCAGGTCTGGGCGCTGGCGGAGACGCTGTGTGAAACCGAAGGCCTGGAGTTGATCCAGGTAGAATACCAGCGGGAGTCGGCCGGCAGAATCCTGCGCCTGTATATAGACAAACCCGGTGGAATCAACCTGGATGATTGTGTCGGTGTCAGCCGCCAGATGGGAGACATTTTGGATGTTCATCTGCAGGAGGCCGGACCTTACAATCTTGAGGTAACCTCCCCGGGTCCGGAGCGTCCGCTGGCGAAAAAGCAGGATTTTGAAAGATTTAAAGGTAGCCGGGTAAAAATTAAAACAAATCAACTGTTGAACGGTCAAAAAAATTTTACAGGTGTATTGGGTAGCGTTATCGGAAACAATATCC
>CAYTAQ010000029.1:31595-32343 GCA_964435695.1 uncultured Desulfobacterales bacterium
GGTACTTTTGGGAATATCCGACGACCAGGTGAAGCTGCAGATCGGTGAGCAGGTTATCAACCTGTCGTATGAGGATATATCAAAAGCACGGCTTGTTGAATGAAGGTTGAAATGGAGATATCTGATGTTTATATCAGACATAAAACGCGTCGTCGAACAGGTCAGCCGGGATAAAGGCATTGACCGTGAGGTCCTTATCAAGGCTCTGGAAGAAGCATTGCGATCTGCTGCCAGAAAAAAGTACGGCAACAAGATGGATATCGAGGTTCAATACAATGATGAATCCGGCGAAATCGAAGTCTTTCAGTTTAAAGAAGTCGCCGAAGTCGTCACCGAACCGGAAATCGAAATCAGCCTCGCGGAAGGACGCAAGCTGGATCCCGACTGCGAGATAGGCGACAGCCTGGGCACCAGAATGGATACCAGCACTTTCGGTCGTATCGCCGCCCAATCGGCCAAGCAGGTCATCATCCAGAAAATGAAGGATGCTGAAAAAGATGCGATTTATGCCAGTTTCATTGATCGCAAGGGGGAAATCATCAACGGCATCGTTCAGCGAATCGATCGGGGCGATATTATTGTAAACCTGGGGCAGACCGATGGCATCGTGCCGGTCCGGGAACAGGTGCCAAGGGAATCGTATCGGCGGGGAGACCGCATCCGCGCTTTTATCCTGGATGTGCTGCATGATTCACGCGGCCCGCAGGTTGTTCTTTCACGCACGCACCCGAATTTTCTGATTAATCTT
>CAYTAQ010000030.1:0-31753 GCA_964435695.1 uncultured Desulfobacterales bacterium
CTATTTCGCTATAGTGGTCTATGCGGCATGGCATCTGACGCCGTAGATGCGGTAATATCGGCAATCCCAACGGGTTTCAAATTTTAAGAATTCAAATAGATCAAATCCTTTGAAAATATGTCTTAAATTCAATATTCTTAAAATTTGAAACGCTCACTTTAGGTTAAAAAAAACAGGGGCCAGGCCCTTACAGCCTGTCCCCCGAGAGTGTGTTCATTCATGATACCTACTTCAATTCAAAATAAGCGCCGTTCTTCACACGATACATGGAAAAGCCGACGCCCTCTGCATCTCCTTTCTTGTCGAAGCGGATTTTTCCCAACGGTGTATCAACATATTGGGTTTTAAGCGCGTTTGAGATGGCATCGTAGTCGGTCGATCCTGCTTTTTCAATAGCATTCAGCAGGGCCAGCGATGCGGCGTAGGCATTCAAAAAGAAAGCGCCGGGATCTTCTCCGTAGGCTGCCTTATGGGCTTCATTGGCTGCAATGGCCATGGGATTGGATGAAACGTCTTTGGGACCGGTGGCATAGACACCCTCTGAATATACGCCGGCGACTTTTATGAATGTATCGTCTTTGACGCCGTCATCAGAGATGAATATGGTTTTCATTTTTTTCTTGCGCATCTGCGTTATGATTTTTGACGCTTCCGGGTGATACCCGCCGAATATAACAGCCTCTGCACCGTTACGCTTTATTTTCTGTACAACGGCGGAGTAATCCACGGCGCCGGGTGTAATGCCCTCATACAGCACAACTTCTGCTCGGGGATCTTGCTCCAGAAATGCTTTGGCAAATTCGGCAAGACCCTTTCCATAATCCCCTTTGTCGTGCAGTACAGCTACTTTTTTGACTTTCAGGATGTCGAGCGCAAAGTCGACTTCCAGTCTGGCTTGTGCATCATCCGATGCAATGGTCCGATAAAAGTTGGGGTAATCGCCACTCTGAGTTAATGCCGGATTGGTGGCGGAAGGAGACATGACCACAATTTTTGAGTCTTTGTAAATACCGAGAGCCGCCTTGGTGGCGCCGCTGCAAATATGGCCCAAAACAACGGTTACACCTTCGCCAACCAGCTTGGTGGCGGTGTTTGTGGCCACTTCAGGTTTACAGACATCATCTTCAACAATGAGTTCAACCTGTTTTCCCAATACGCCGCCCTTGGCATTGATGTCTTTGACGACGAGTTCGGCAGCCTTAATGGTGGGAATGCCGTAAGAAGCAAGATCGCCACTGTGCGGTCCAGCCACACCCAGTTTGATGGTATCCGCTGCAAGTGCAATCCCCGTTGCCGACACGCCTAAGAACAGCGTTATAACAGCAATGATAACCAGATTCCGAAACTGTTTTTGCATCATATCATTTCCTCCTTATTCGATTAGTAAAAAATTTATCTCTTTATAAATCTAAATCTTATAATCTCTAGAGAGACCTGAGTCAAGTCAAAAGCGCCCTGATTCACAAAGATTTCAGTCTTTATTTTGCTGTTTATTTCCTCTGCAGTATTGGTAAAAGGGTAAAAAATTATTGCTGTTTCGGGGATATGCCGATAATAGTGGCACATTGGGGTGGTTTTTGAGATTTGAAACCGTCAATTTGAAACGATCACTTTAGTTAAAAATAGGGCGGGAGTAACACGAACATTGAAAAAAATAGGACTGGTTGTCAAACGGGATGACGAGGCGCGCAAGCAGGCTGAAAAGCTGGAAGCCTGGTTGATATCAAAAAACGTCGAAGTACTGCGAAAAGAAATTGCATTCCCGAATGGTTCCCACGCGGAAAACAGGTTTCCCTTCGCACCGCCCGAGCTGTACGCGGTTTTTGTTCTGGGCGGCGACGGAACATTTTTATGTGCGGTTCGTTGGATCGGCGATCAAAGGATTCCGATATTGGGAGTCAAGTTCGGCGATGTGGGGTTTCTGGCCGAAACCACAGAGGAGAGCTTGCTCACGGTTGCAGCGGCTGTGCTGCAGGGTGAATTTATCACCAAGCCGAGGATGCGTCTCCGGGTTCGTGTGCTCCGGGAGGGGCAGGAGATCGCCGGCGAAACGGTGCTCAATGATGCGGTCATCAACCGGGGGGCTTTGGCGCGCCTGGCGCATATCCGGACGTATATTGACGAGCATTATCTGACGGAGTACCGGGCGGACGGCCTCATCATTGCAACCCCCACCGGTTCAACCGCCTATTCCCTGGCAGCCGGCGGTCCCATTGTTCACCCTGAAGTCGACAGCATCCTCCTTTCACCGATTTGTCCGTTTACGCTCACCAATCGTCCCCTCATCGTTCCCGATTCCGTCAGCATCAAGATCAAGCTGGCAGAAAACTCAAAGGATATTATTTTAACCTGCGACGGTCAGGCAGGAATTGAAATCGATGATCGGGATACCATCATTATCTGCAAAGATCGCCATCCGATTCATGTGATCACCCTGCCGGACCACGATTATTTCGATTTGCTGAAAACCAAGCTGCGCTGGAGCGGGGGACGGGTATAGCCCGGAAAAAGTGAAAAATTTCATCACGAAAACACGAAAGATCGAAAACACGAAAATGGTAATATGAAATGCAGCATACAATTTCCACAAACCTGTTGAATTAAGCGTTTGCCGTTCGGTGCCTCTTTTAGGAAAGGGGACGGACGTCCCCCTTTTAGCGCCTCAGATCCGCATCCGTGTTCTTACCGATGGGTTCGGGGGGGATATTTCCCCTGATGAGGATATTTTTCTGGAGGGATTGAATGACTTTGTCGACGTTTTCGATTTCATCCCGCACTTCTTGAATGCCCTGGGATACGGATTGTGTAATGTCGGGGACGTCTCGACTCCCCTGTTCCGCATTTTGCAGGATGGCGGTTATAGCGGGCATGTTGTTTTCGATATCGCTTAATATGCGTTTTAGAATGACAATGCTTTCTTCAACGCCGATGCCGATATCCTTTGTTTGTGCGATGCGGGCCTGTACCTGATCAACCGTATCCGTCGTTTTGGTGCTGGCTTCGGTAAGATGTTCTAGAATTACTCTGACCTGATCCAATCTGCCGGTGACCATATCCAACAACACTGTCGATTGGATGAGGCTCCCCAGGGTGCCGTTTCCGGCCTCCACGCTGTTGGTAATAGCTTCGATATGCGCGGTGGTTTGTCTGACATTTTCGATGGCGGAGAGCAGCGGTCCTTCAGGATCATTCAAATTTTTTGTAAATTCAGACAGGTTCTGGATGGCCTGGATAAACATTTTGGCGGATTTTTCAACCTCGAATTCAGCCAGGATGTCACTGATGGATTTTTTTGCCTTGGATTGAATCTCGCCTTCATTCGGAAGAACGGGCGCCGCCGATGATCCTGGTATGATCGATATGTATTCGGAACCGATAAAGGTGGGGCTCTCAACCGTCACCATGGTATCCGTGCGGATTCTCGATTCGTATTTGGCCAGGATGGCCAGCCGGACTTTAACTTTTTCTTCGACCGTTATCGCCTTTACTTCTCCGATGTTGGTTTTAAAAAGCTTTACATCTGCGCCAACCTTGAGGTTATAACTTTCATCGAACATCGTGTAGTAGATATTGTAATCCTGGAACCAGTTTTTTCCTCTACCCAGCATAATGACGGCGGAAAGAAGCAATAAAACAATGCAGATGATAAATGTGCCGACAATCCGTTCTTTTCTGCTGTAATTCAGTTCCATGGCTGTCCGTAAGTTTAAACCAAGGTCATCGGGTTGATTTTATTGCGCTGTCAATGCCCCTTGTATTATCACAAGTTTTCGATTTGAGAAAGATTGAATAAAACTTTTAGAATTGGAAAGAAAAACAACCGGGAGGTTTTCCTTCACCTGTTTTGCCAGGAAATCCCAAAAGATACCGAATTTTGAAAGGCCGATAAAATCTTCAGGATTCTCAAGCAGCAGGATCTCGGGAGATTTTGCCAGCTCGCGTATGGTAATGGCCAGATGACAATCACGGGTCGAAAGGTCAGACGGTCGCAAATCGATCATTTTTTGAATCGAAAAAAGTTCACAGAGCGCTTGCGTTTTTTCATCCAGTTCCAAGGAGAGCGTATTGTTGTAATAGGACCCCATCAAGAGCAAATTTTCCCGGATGGTTCGGTTGCTTATCAGGGCGGAATAGGATGTAATAAAACCGATTTTTTTTTTTACCGGCAGGAGGCTGCTGTGATCCGAAAGGTTCAGTATGTCTCCGTTGTAACGGTATATGCCGTGCAAGGGACGGATCAATGTGGCCAATGCCTTTAAAAATGTTAAGGCGTCATCAATAGAATCGCTGGATAATACACAGACGTCTCCCCGGGCCAGCGAAAAATCAAACGGTTCGCAAGGCCTTCCCGTCATTTTAAAATCGAGCATATAATCTTTAAGTTCAATCAGATTCAATTTAAAAATACTCCAATTCAACCGGCTATAGATAGAACAAAATCGAAATCATTAAATCAATGACGATACAGTATATAAAACATTGCACGGCTGCACGGGAGGTGGCCACCGGAATCTGTGTAATATGCGTTTTTGTATTGAAGCCGTGATACAGGCATGTCACGGTAATCGTTATGCCGAATAACACCGCCTTGATAATGCCGACGATAATATCGGCTGCGGAGATGGCATCGGCAATTTGGAGAAGATAGCCGCCGATGTTGATATAGGTAGCCATCCAAACAACGGCATACCCCCCAATAATGGCAACAATGTCGAATACGATGAAGAGGCAAAGAACAGCGGTCGTAATCCCCATCAATCGCGGGACACAAACCATCCAGAACGGATCAACACCCATCATTTCCAATGCATCGATTTCATGAAAAACGTTCATGTAACTGATTTCAACGGTTACGGCGGTGGCGGATCTTAAAATAATAAGAAATGCCGTAATAATGGGGCCTAATTCACGTAAAATAATGAGAACCGTTATTCTGCCCAGATCGATTTGTCCTGAAAACTTGGAAAACTGAATAATGATCATGCTGCCGAAAATGATTGCAATGGGAATAATGATCGGAAGCGCCTGAACAGCTGTGAAATAGATCTGTTCAAGCACGATTCTTCTGACGACAGCCCTTCCCAGCTTGGGACGAAAGGAGATCAGACGCAATATATGATACGTCAAGGCAAAAAGTTTTGTGATGTGATCAAATGAGTAGATGGTTTTTCTACCGGCGGCGCCTAAAAAATGATTCATTTTTCTCTTCGGTCACGTTTCAAGTGTTTGTCGGGATAACGCTTCGATATTGGCGGTTTTCTGGATTTTATTGGGATGACCGATAATGTCTCATCTGGCCTGATCCAAACGGAACATATTCATGCAAGCAATATTACCAAATCGTCTAATGGTTGACATAAAAAAATTCTTACACTATATAGTCCAAAAAGGTCAACAAAATTAGATAAATATCTGCTTGCAAATTTTGAAAACACCCAATTCGGTTGCAACCGGTCGAAGGAAGTTTATGAAAACCTGCCTGGTGATGGCTGTCGCTGTCCTGCTTTGCATGGGGCCGGGATTTTCTAATGGCGTCGAGACAACGGATGTTATTGAAACCTTTGACACCGGGTTTATTAATTGGACCAAAGGTGTCTTTGTCTCAAAGGGGATCGGATCTCCGCCCGCTAAAAAAAGTGATAACAGCCCGAACGATCAGGACATCGCACTAAACGATTCAAGAAACCACGCATTGAAAAATATGCTGTCGGTCATGCTGGCAACAAGCATTCGGGCAAACATGTCCGTTGGAGATGTTGCCGAAAAGAATGAAATGATTTTGGCCCAGATTGAAAGCCTGGCAAAAGGGGTCAAACCGGTCAAGCAGGAATACATCTCTGACGGAACCGTCGAAATCACCATGCAGATGAATATGTTCGGTGGATTTTCACAGCTGATTCTGCCGGAAGAGATAGAGCAGATTGAAGCAATTAAAACGGTTTCAGGCGGCAAGGCGTCTTCCCCTGGAAATGATGCCGGGTCGTCACCGGATTCGGATGTGAAAATTTACACCGGGCTGGTGGTGGATGCCAGAGGAACGAAGGTCAAACCGGCCCTGGCTCCGGTAATCATGGATGAAAACGGCAAAGAAGTATACGGGGGGGCTTTTGTCAGTCGAGAATTTGCTGTTCAGAAAGGCATGTGCAAGTATATAAGGGGTATTAAAACCGCTCAAGCGGATGTGAGCGTTGCGCATAATCCGCTGACAGTGAAGGGATTGAGAGTAGATAATAGCGTCCCGTCCAATATTGTTATCAGTAATGCAGATGCATCGAAGATTCGAAGTGCATCGGAACATCTCTCATTCATGAAACAATGTCGTATTATTGTGGTCATGGATTAACCCGCGTTTTTCACGAAAAACGCAGGTTAAATCGAGGAGGCTTAATGCGTTTAAGAACAATGTTCATCACGACCTTGGTTGTTTGTTCTTTTGTCTTGATTTCCTGCGGTTCGGAAACAATTTTGCTTCGCCCGCGTCTTGATACACCCACGCATCATATTGATAATGGCTACAAGTTAATGGCTTATGGAAAACTTGATGCCGCCATTCAGGAATTTACCAGGGCCAGGGAACTCAACGCTTCATATGCACCGGCGTATGTCGGTTTGGGAATTGCCTATGGCATGAAGGGTAATATGGAAAAAGGGCGTATATTGATGGAACAGGCGCAAAAATTGGCGCGGGACAATGAAGAGCAAAAAGAGGTGGAGATGGGTTTTGAACGATTGGATTATATTGAAAAAGAAAACCAAAAATAAAATTTCCCCGTGCAGAAGCACGGGGAAATTTATTTTATGTTCCCATGGTCCAGGAGGATAAATATTTTTTCTGCTCTGCGGTAAGACGGTCGATGCTGACTCCCATTGAGGCCAATTTTTCGATCGCGATGGCGGTATCAATTTTTTCAGGTACTGAATGAACAGCGAGTTCGAGGTTTTTACGCGCTTTTACCATATATTCGATGCTGAGTGCTTGATTTGCAAAGCTCATGTCCATAACGCTGGAAGGATGGCCTTCGGCAGCCGCTAAATTAATGAGCCGGCCTTCAGCAAGAACATTAATTCGCCGGCCGTCTTCCATAACATATTCTTCTATGAACGGGCGCACCGTTCTTTTTTTCTTTGCCAGTGAAGCCAGTCCTTCAAGATCCAATTCGACGTTGAAATGGCCTGAATTGGCAACAATGGCACCGTCTTTCATAATTTTGAAGTGTTCTTTTCGAATGACATGAATATTCCCTGTCACCGTGCAGAAAAAATCACCGATTCCGGCGGCTTTGTGAATGGGCATAACCGTAAAACCATCCATAATGGCTTCCAGCGCTGTAAGCGCGTCCACTTCCGTCACGATCACATGGGCACCCATGCCCCTGGCTCTCATGGCCAGGCCGCGGCCGCACCATCCATACCCGCAAACAACGAAGAGAGATCCTGCGAAGAGCCGGTTGGTGGCCCGGATGATGCCGTCCACTGTGCTTTGGCCTGTGCCGTAACGGTTATCAAAAAAATGTTTTGTGTGTGCGTCGTTGACGGCAATGATGGGATATTTCAAAACGTTGTCAGCCGCCATGCTTTTCAGACGAATGACACCGGTGGTGGTTTCCTCTGTACCGCCCTGTACGAATTCAACCATGTCCAAACGGTCGGAGTGCAGGGTTGAAACAAGATCCGCACCGTCGTCCATGGTGTAGTTCGGTTTGGCATCCACCACCGCATTGATATGCTTGTAGTAAGTCTTATTGTCTTCGCCCTTGATGGCAAAAACCGGGATCTTGTCATTCTTGACCAGGGATGCAGCCACATCATCCTGGGTGCTCAACGGGTTGGATGCACACAGATAAACCTGGGCGCCCCCTGTTTTTAAAGTTTGCATGAGGGATGCGGTCTCGGTTGTCACATGCAGGCAGGCGGCAATACGTTTGCCTTTGAGCGGTTTTTCTTCTGCAAATCTTGTTTTGATTCGATTGAGCACCGGCATATTCTGGTTGGCCCATTCGATACGCAAGGCGCCGTCTTTGGCGAGTTTGATGTCCTTGATGTCGTAAGTCATTTTCTTCATTCGGTTGTCCTTTTCTTTTTCGCGTTTTCGTCACTTTCGTGTTTTCGTGATAAAATGATTTTTTACATGACCCCTGGACTCCTCGGCCCCTTGAACCCTTTTTATTTCAATCCGGCTTTTTCCCTGATTATATCCGCCATATTGATCTGTTCCCATGAAAATTCCGGCTCGGTTCTTCCAAAATGACCGTAAGCGGCCGTTTTGCGGTAAATGGGTCGTAAGAGATCAAGATATTCGATGATGGCGGCCGGGCGCAGGTCGAATACGTCCATCACGATCTCTCTGGCCTGTTTGAGGGGAATGACGCCCGTACCCATAAAGTCGAGCATAATCGAGACCGGCTCGGCAACACCGATGGCGTAGGCGACTTGAATTTCACACTTTTTGGCAAAACCGGCTGCAACGATATTCTTGGCAATATGACGCGCCATGTAAGATGCGCTGCGGTCCACCTTGGATGGATCTTTTCCGGAAAAACAGCCCCCGCCATGGCTTCCCTGCCCGCCGTAGGTATCGACGATAATTTTTCTGCCGGTGAGTCCGCAGTCTCCCATGGGACCGCCCACGACGAATTTTCCGGTTGGGTTGATGAAGTAGCGGGTATCCCCGTCTCTCATTTCAGCGGGAATCGTTTTTTTAATGACCTCTTCAATGATAGCTTCTCTGAGGTCTTCATATCTGACATCGGCTTTGTGCTGGGCGGACACCACAACCGTATCGACCCGTTTGGGGGTGCCGTTTTCATATTCTATGGTGACCTGGCTTTTCCCGTCCGGTCTCAAGAAATCGAGTGCGCCGCTTTTCCTCACGGCGGCCAGGCGTTTACAGAGTTTGTGGGCATAGATGACCGGCATGGGCATAAGTTCGGGTGTCTCATTGGTGGCAAAGCCAAACATGAGGCCCTGATCTCCTGCACCCTGCTCTTTGTAGAGACCGTCACCCGCATTCACTCCCTGGGCGATATCCGGCGATTGATGATCGATGCTGGTGATCACCGCACAGGTTTGGTAGTCAAAGCCCATCAACGATGAAGTGTAACCGATTTCGCGGATGGTGTTTCTGACGATCTGCGGCATGTCGACGTAGCATTCCGTGGTGATTTCTCCGGCGATAAAAGCAAGCCCGGTGGTGACGAGGGTTTCGCATGCCACGCGGCAATTTTTATCCTGTGCCATAATGGCATCTAGAATCGAATCGGAGATGGCATCCGCGACCTTGTCCGGATGCCCTTCGGTAACCGATTCAGATGTAAAATAATAAGCTTCTTTTTGCATGATCTGTTTCCTCTCTGCCTTAATTTAAGATCCATTGTCAAGGATGGTTGAATTTCTATGGGAAAAGCACTTGCCGGGATAAAGGGACAATCCCCGGGTGTCAGGCCTTCACCATATCGCATGTGAGTTTGGCTGCTTTCTCAAGGCTGAACCGGCACATGTTGATGACCAGATGATACAGGCTCGGGCTGTCATAGTCTTTTTTCCCCAATCTGCTGTAAAGACCCATGCGGCGCGAATCTTCATTGGTTATGACGCGCAAGGCCTGTTTTTCGTTCATATCATAATGTTCCACCATAAATTTAATGCGGTTCTCGATTTCATCAATCAGTAGAACATGAAATGCATCGGGGTGATCATCCAGAATATACTGGCTCCCCCGGCCCAGAATAACCACATCTCCTTCATCCGCCATTTTAGCGATGATCAGAACAAGGTAATCCAGATAAATACGCTCATCCAGATAGCCGTGTTCATCTTTTAAAATACGGTCCAGCCAGCGCTGGGAAACCATGCTGGATATGAGCCGGGACAGTTTTGTACCGGCCTCTTTTTCAAAGGATTCCACCCAATGCTCTGAAACATTGGCCTCTTTTGCAATTTCCTGAACAATATCACTGTCTGCAAATGTATACCCCATTCGGTCGGCGATCATTTTACCTAGAGTTCTCCCACCTGAACCGAATTGCCGCGATATGGTTATGACAGCCATTAAAATTCCTCCAAACATAAAAAGTAAATGTGTCGATTCAAAACAAAAAACGTCCTGCTGGAACCGTATCAGGTCCATGATCCGTGAACTCTGCAAACCACCCGGCAACGAGAGGCCATCAATTCCTATGGCTTTATCAGCGGGATGAGAAGGGTGGGGAAAGCGGTTTTTTCAGCCAATGCTCTGGGCGTGCTTCCGATCAACCTTTCCTTCAGAGATTCCTTTGCAGAAATGCCCGCAATAATCAAGGTGGCGTTGTATTCTTTTGCCGCATTTTCTATTTCCTGCAGCGGATTGCCGATATAGACCCCCGGCGTTGCATCGATCCCTTTCTCAATCAGAAGGTCACAAATCTCATCCAGTTTGTTTCTGATCTTCTTTCTGGTTTTTTGTACACCCATGCTGGATGATTCTTTCAGATCTTTGGGGTCTGCGACATGAACCACATGAATTTTTTGGATGGCCGGATGCAGCTCTGTAACATAGTCAAAGGATATTTTGCACGATTTTGAAAAACGTGTTGCCAAGATCGGTCGCTCAAACAGATTCTCAGCCGCAATGGTTTGATCCGGCTTGTACTTGTAAACAAGAACCGGCGTGCTGGATCTCCGGATGATCTCGACAATGTCCGAACCCCCATAAAGCTGCTCGATGCGACCTTTTTTTTCATGGCCGACCACAATGAGATCGATCCCCTCCTTTTCAACCGCCGTGGCGACTTCTTTAACCAGGCTGCCTACGACGATATAGGCCCCCACCTCAAGGCCCCGTTCGAAAAGGGTTTCCGCCCAATTGATAAATCGGATGTTGGCCATTTCCCGCAGCCGGATCTCCTCTTCTTTTTGATATCCGGTTCCTCTGCGCAAGGCAACTTTTTCTCGTTCAATGACATTCAGAAAAACCACATGATTATAACTGGCCTTTCTTAAATCCATTATGGATTCCAGTGCGTCGAACCACATTTTTTCAAATTTTGTAACAAACAAAATTTTCTTGGTGCCCATGAGAGTCGGTCCTTTTAATAATTACCTATTCCACAAACGCAGGGGATGCGAAATCTATCCAATATTGACCAAACCAGAATAAGAAGGAACCACAAAGACACAAAGGGCACAAAGTTTTTCCTTTCTTTTGACCTTTGTGTCTTTGTGGTTGAAAATTTTTATTATAATATTCTTAAAAATAACAATTAAGCGCCTCATCTAGATGTATTCAAAAAAATCGTATGAAGCCATGCAACTGATGGTTAATCCAGAAATTTTTTGATGGCTTCGGCCAGTTCTTCAGGTTCGACAGGCTTTTCCAGATAAATTTCCGGTGCGGGTATAGCTTCACCCCCAAATTCGGTCAATGCTTTTTGAGAGCGGAGGAATGTTTTTTCAGCGATGCCCGACAATAAAATTACCTTGATGTTTTTTAACGCGTTGTCTGTTTTCAACTCCCTGTAAAGCCGAATGCCGCTTTGTCTCGGCATGAGTACATCCAGAATGACCAGATCAGGTTGCTGCTCTTTCAGTATTTTCAAGCCCTCTTCACCGTTTGCAGCTTCCAGCGGTGTATAGCCGTTTTCCTCCACCACGGTAACATTAAACAGCCGCACATCGGGATCGTCATCGACCACCAGCACTTTTTTACTCATAGTTCGTTCTCCTAATCGGTTTTTTCTGCCTTTTTAAACGGCAGCGTTACCACAAATGTCGTTCCCTGGTTCAACCGGGACATTACGTCTATCGTTCCATGATGTTCTTCAATCAGTTTTTTGGTCACCAGCAGACCGAGACCGGTTCCTTTGGCCCCTTTGGTACTGAAAAAAGAGGAAAAGAGCTTCGCCTGAACCTCTTCCGTCATGCCTGAACCGTTGTCCGTTACCTCAAAGCGGATCCTATGATCTGTGAGAGATGTTTTGATCGTTACTGTGTGCTTCTTATTGATATTGTGGTCAAAAATACAGGCATCAATTGCATTCGTAGCTAAATTCATCAAACAATTGTGAGCCGTATTCGGATCCAATAACACTTCACCGATCTTCGGCGAAAGGTCTTTCACAAGTTTGATCTCATGATCATCCGCTACATCCTGCACAACCTGACAGACATCGTTCACAAAATCATTGGGGAAGCAATTTTTATATTCCGGCTCTCTTTCTTTTGAATATGACAGCAGATCAAGGACCAGCTCGGATGTTCGATCGATATTGCGCTTGATCATCTCCCATCCCTGTTTTAGCTTAACCGGATTTTCCCTGTCAATGCCGATATCAACAAGGTATCGTCCGCCTTTAAATCCGTTGAGGAGGTTTTTAATTCCATGCGCCATGCCGGCCACGGTCTGCCCGATGGCGGCCAGCCTTTCAGAATGTACCAGCTCCTTTTCAAGCCGTTTGATTTCTCTTAAGTCTTGAAAGAAGACAACACTTCCCATCATACGGTCTTTTCTAAACAACGGTGACCCGGAAAACCTGACGGGGATCACATCTCCATTGCGCGAGCGGATCTGGGTTTCCTGCCAGGCGGTATTTTCTCTTAATACTTCATTGTCTTGTTTTTTTTCTATGGATGTTATGACTTCATACGGATAAAGATCCTTTGCACTTATTTTTTCTGTAACTTCCGGTTTTTTTAAGCCAAACAGTCGTTCCGCTTCCGGGTTAAAAATAACAATATTCCAGTTTTCATCGGTAGCGACGATGCCGTTGGTGGAGCTGTTGATCAATCTGATTTGAAAGTTTGCCCGCCGCGTGATTTCGCCCTGAAGCAAGTCATTTTCAATGGCAACCCCCATTCGGTTGCCGATCAGCTCCAATACGCGCTTCTCTTCGGTTAATATCTGGATGGAATTTTTACTTGCCGCCCGAATGAAACCAATGGTTTTTTTCTCTTTGTCGAACAACGGGACATAAACGAGCGTTTGAAACGCTGGGTGCTGTAATTCTTCTTTGTTCTGAACCGTGTCGACAACGACGATTTGACGTGTTTGAGCGACGCGAGAAATGATGCTGTCTTCATCAGCCGTTTTTTTCTCTTCACAGTTGCAATCAGGACTGCCGCAATTATATTTCAACCCGAACGTTCCATCTTTTTCCAACATGAAGATGCAGACACAGTTAAAGGAGAAAAGGCTTTTTACATCCTGAATGACGCCGTTTATGCGTCCATGAAGATCCAACGGCGCGCTCAACGTAGCGTAAATGGAGCAAAGTTTGCCGAGTTCTCTGGTATGCTTTTCCTGGGCTTCTTCGGCCTTTCTTTCTTCGGTTTTATCCCATAAGGTTTCAATGGCACCGGTAACGTCGCCACTCGGCGATTTAATGGGGGCTGCCGTAAAATAGAGCCATTTACCATCGTCGCCAAGGTGCTTGAAATATTCTTCTACTTCATAAGCATCTTCAATTAACTCTGATTCTTTCCATTTGGTTCCATAATACCGCCAGAGTTCTTCGATCCTGACGCCGTCCAATATCAGATCGGCAATGGTCGGGCGCTCCTCCGATCGGAAAGGCTTCCACTGTTGATTGGTGCCGACGATATCCTTAGCGGCATAACCGGTCAGTTTTTCACAGGCTTTGTTCCAGTGAGTTACAATATGATCTCTGTTGATCACAAACGTCGGTATGGTGCTTCCCTGGATAATTTGCGACAGGGTTTTTTGGTTCTCTATGAGCTTTTTATTATGGAGGTTACGTTCTTCTTCAGCTTTTTTTTCTTCGGTTTTATCCCATAAGGTTTCAATGGCTGCGATAATTTTTCCATCCGGTGACTTGATGGGTGCCGCTGTAAAGAAGCACCATTTGCCGCCGTTGCCGAGCTTTGGGAAAAAAACCTCTGCTTCATGAGCCCCTTCGATCATTGATGATTTTCGCCATTTGGTCCCATAGAGCGCCTTAATTTTTCTGTCGTTGATTTGGTCGAGGATGACATCGGCCATGCAAAACCGGCTGTTGTCCCAAAATGGTTCCCACTGTCTCTTTGTCCCCACCATCTTTTCAGCCGGGTACCCGGTGAGGTTCTCCATAGCCGTATTCCAGTGCGTTATGAAGTGGTCTTTGTTGATGACGAATGTTGGAATGGTGCTGCCTTGAATGATCTGCTCCATAACCTTTTGATTTGCCTTGAGTTCCTCGGCCTTGAGTTTCTCTTCGGTTTTGTCCCAAATCGTTTCAATGGCGCCGATGTAGGTTCCGTCGGTATTTTTAATAGGCGCTGCCGTGAAAAAGAGCCACTTACCGTTTTCTCCGAGATGTTCAAAGTATTCCTCGGCTTCGTAGGCATCTTCAATCAATTCGGACTTTTTCCACTTGGTGCTGTAGTATCGCCAAACTTCTTCTTCACTGACGCCGTCCAAAATCAGATCGGCCATAATGGGCCGTTCTTTCTTTCTAAAAGCTTTCCAGTGTTGATTGGTGCCGATCAGTTCATCGGCGGAAAAGCCGGTCAGTTTTTCACATGCTTTATTCCAGTGTATGACCGCATGATCCTTGTTGATCACAAACGTGGGAATGGTCGTGCCCTGGATGATTTGCGACAGCGTTTTTTCACCGGCAATGAGTTCTTTGCGGATCTCCTGTGAATAGGTATTCCGCTCCTCGGAGATATCCAGCACGAAGTCATAGAACTGATTAAAAAGGGCTTCCGCGGAAGCTAAATCGCCTGTGGATTTCCGCAATTGATCAAGAGTTTCGTTATTTTTTGCCTCAAGATGAATCCGGTCGAGGATGGTCCGGGCTTCGAAATGGTCCAGGATCTGAACGCCAGGTGGTTTGTTTTTATTTAATTTTTCTGCAAGAATATCATTTTTTGTTACTTCAACAATGACGTTTAGATCGGGCAGCTTATAAAGTTTTTTATAATCGTTGGTGGTAAAAATTCCTTTTTCTTTTGCAAAAAGCAAACCCACGGCCTGGTCGTTGATATCGGCTACACCTAGAATCTCAGGCCTATTCACAAGCTTCTTTTTGCCATATATGGTTTGAAGCAGTTCCAAACAAAATCTGCCGCCGCCGACGATGGCGATTTTTGAATTTTCTAATAGGGATACCATGTTTTTCCTGACAATTTCTTATTTATCTAAAGAATAATAATGTTACAATTACAAACGTTGGAATGAGATATATCAACGAATATTTAAGAATATAACCGAAAAAGCTCGGCATGGGCGTTCCGGCTTCCTCGGCGATGGAACGGACCATAAAGTTCGGTGCGTTGCCGATATAGCTGCAGGCGCCGAAAAACACGGCGCCGGCAGAGATGGCTTTGAGATAGAGGGCGTTTTCGGTCATCAGCAGCGGAACAGACTGGGGCTCGGGCATCCCGGAATAAAAACTGCCGAGAGCGGTGTTAAAAAAGGTGAGATACGTGGGTGCATTGTCAAGAAAACTGGAAAGTGCACCCGTCACCCAGAAGTAGTGAAACGGTTTTTGCACCACATTGATCAGAAATGCCAGCTGCCCGTGGGAACCCGCTTTGAGGATCAGCAGGCAGGGTATCATGGTAATGAAAATACCGATGAACAAATACGCCACTTCAATAATCGGAAACCATGTGAAATCGTTGTCTTCGCGAAGTCTTTTGGGCGTGGCGAATAAGGATAAAATTCCCATGATGATCAGGATGCCGTCTCTGACCCAGTCCTGGATTGCCCGGTGAATTCCAAGCGTGGTTATCCCGCCCCAATCCACCATGCCGCTCATGAGCACGGAACCCACGACCCCTGCGAGGAAGATAAAATTATACGTACCTTCAAGTTTTAAGGGCTCTTTTGCTTCTTTTTCGGGGACGGATACGCCTTCTTTACGGTAATAATATGAATCGAGGATAAAATAGATGATGAGGAGAATGAGTGAAACCGTCAGCAGGTGCGGTAGGATTTTTAATGTCCAGAAAAAGGAGACGCCGTGGAGAAATCCGAGAAAAAGGGGTGGGTCGCCCAAGGGTGTCAAAGATCCCCCCACATTTGCAATCAGGAAAATAAAAAAAACAACCATAAAGGTCTTATTTTTACGGTAATCGTTTGCCCGCAGGAAGGGTCGAATCAGGAGCATCGCCGCACCGGTGGTGCCCATCCATGACGCCAGAATGGTACCGATAATAAGGATAATCGTATTGACAAGGGGGGTGCCGCGTAAAGACCCACGAAGCAGGATTCCGCCGGAAATCGTATAAAGAGACCAAAGCAGAATAATAAACGGGACATAATCCGCCAGAATGATATGAAGAATCTCATGCAGCGCAGCCCCTCTAAAGGCCCATAAAAATGGAAGGGCCATGCATGCGGCCCAAAAAGCGGAAACCTTCCCAAAGTGATGGTGCCAAAAATTCGGTAAAAGCAACGGCATCAGTGCGATGGAGAGAAGCATGCATGCAAAAGGGATACAACTCCATAAGGGGAGCGTTTTGCCAAGGTCGGCATGCCCCCCATGGCTGTCGGTATCTGTGCGAGCGCTTTGCAATGCATCCGCGTGGCCGATAGGCACATTGTCTTGCGTATATGGCAGGGAGGGTGTTTCGTGCGTTGCAGCCAGTGCAAATACCGGCAAAACACAGCAGCTTAGAATTAAAAGAATTCCCGCTTTTTTGGGGAAGGTCATTTAAATGCGTCTCTCCTTCAAAGTGTATACGATTGTTTGTTTAACATTTAACTATTTGTAACTATAAAATATATCCCTCGAATACGGGAGCTCTCGACGTCTGAATTTAGGTCAACAGTTTTGGAGATGACTCTAAAAAATATAAAGAGCATATCATTGACGAAGTTTCAATACATTTCTGGAGGTCGCTGTAAAAATTTGAAATTAATCATTGCAATTTTGTAATGATGTGCTATCAAAATCTTTTACTTTTTTTTGGCCCCGAAAGCGATTTCGGCGTGCGAGCCGAGGGAAGTAAATGCTTTTTGATTACAAAAAGAACCGATCTTGGACCGAAAACCTTTCCATTGTCATGCAGATCGGGTTGACCATGGCGGGGTGCATTTGTTTCTGTTTTTTTATCGGGTTATATCTTGATCGCCGGTTCCATGCAAAAGGTATTTTAACGGTTATTTTTACAATCCTGGGTGTAATCGGCGGGGGAAACGTCGTATACCGGCAGATTATGGAAATAATGGATCAAAAAGATAAAGATGAGACAGGTCCACATGAATGACGCCATCCGGCGCACACAGAAAAAATATGGATCTATGGCCTTGGTCATAGCAATTTTTGCCGGGATGTTTTTCATTCTGATCGGTCAAAAAGCCATTGCCAAAGGATTGATACTCGGCACCCTTTTCAGCATTCTGAATTTCGTGCTGATCGGCGAAGTGCTGCCGAAGATGATAGGAAAAACGAGAAGCGCATCGACAGCCTATTCATTTGGTTCGATCACATTTCGATTCGGTTTGCTTGCGATACCGTTGGTTTTATCGCTCAAGATGGAAGCATTTAATTTTGCAGCTGCGGTCGTCGGCATTTTTATGGTTCAGCTTATGATTTTAGGGGACCAACTATTGAGTCATTTTTTTCCCGGGCACATTAAAAAGACACGGACATAATAATTTCTGATTGACTTTTTACGATTTGGATATTGCAAATTAAATTTTTTTCGTATTTGGTGATTGTAATTTTTTATTTCGGGTTTGACGGGATTGGGAAGTTAACACTATGGGAGACTTAGGCAGAATCCATCAGTTGATAATTCCATTTTTCGGGTATGACATCACGCTCAATTTGGAAGTTATGATCATGACGTGGATTGTATTTCTTGCTCTCATCGGCATCGGGTTTCTATCGGTGAGAAACAGGGGAATTTTCCCAAAAGCCATGCAGATGTTTGGGGAACTATTTCTATCCCAGTTTTATGGTATTGTGGAAGACGCCCTGGACAGGAAAATGGCAAAGACCTACGGGCCACTCATTTGCGCGTTGTTTATGTTTCTTGTTTTCGCAAACTGGCTGGGCATCATCCCGCATCTCGAAGAACCCACAAAGGATCTGAATACCCCTTTGAGTTTGGGGCTCATGGGATTTGTTATTGCGCACTATGCAGGCATCAAATCAAAAGGCTTCAAGGCTTATGCAAAAGAATATTTCGCGCCGATGTTTTTTATGATGCCGTTGAATGTTATTGGAGAACTTTCAAAAATTGTTTCCATATCGTTTCGACTCTTTGGCAATATTATGGGCGGGTCCATCATTATATTGGTCGTTTCACACCTGACATACAATCTGGTTCTGCCGCCTGTTTTAAATGCATTTTTTGGGCTTTTTGTGGGAACGATTCAGGCGTTTGTGTTTACCATGCTGACCGTTGTGTATATATCGGTTCAGGTTAAATAGATTATGGAACTTGAAATTCAGACATTTGTTAAAGCAGCCGCCTTCGCCGGCGCCGGTCTTGCGATGGGATTGGGAGCTGTAGGCGCAGCCATCGGAGAGGGTTATACCGCCGGTGAAGCCAACACAGCCGTGTCCAGAAATCCGGAAATGTCAGGCGATATTTTCAAGAATATGCTGGTGGGTCAGGCTGTGGCCGAATCTGCGTCGATTTTTGCGCTTGTCGTTGCAATACTCATGCTGTTTTTGGATGTGCCCATGAACAGTTTTCTACAAGGTGCTGCATTACTGGGCGCTGGATTGTCCATGGGCTTCGGTGCAATCGGTTCGGGGGTTGGGTCCGGATTTCCCGGCGGTCAGGCATGCTTGGGTATTTCCAGGCAACCATCAGCGACATCCCGGTTGACCACCAATATGCTGATCGGATCGGCGGTTTGCCAGACACCGGCTATTTTTTCCATGGTGATTGCCCTGATGCTGATGTTCATGAATTTTAACCAGTTACCTGTGAACCCCACATGGGCGGCGCTTCTAGGGGCCGGATTGAGTACCGGGCTGGCTGCCATCGGATCCGGCTACGGCGGCGGACTGGCTGCGGGAGCAAGCAGCGAGGGCATCGCCAGACAACCTGAATCGGTGGGGAATGTTACCACCGTCATGCTGGTGGGGCAGGCGGTTGCCCAGACACCATCCATTTTTGGGCTGCTGATAAGTTTTATTCTCTTATTCAAATCTTTTCCGGAAGCGACGACGTTACAGGCCCCCATGGCGTTATTGGCAGCTGGTCTGTGTGTGGGATTCGGCGGTATCGGGCCCGGTATCGGAAATGGTATGGCGGCACAAGGTGCGGTAAAATGGGTTGCGAGGAATCTCAAACAAGCCGGAGAGCTTATGCGGATCATGCTGGTGGGGCAGGCGGTATCACAATCAACCGCCATTTATGCAATGGTTATCTCACTGGTATTGATATTTGTGGTTTAAAAAAAAGGGAGGAAGATAATGGCTATAGAAGGTGTTGACATCATTAAAGCAGCTGCTTTTCTGGGAGCTGGAATATCCATGGGTCTTGGTGCAATCGGCCCCGGCGTTGGTGAGGGCATGGTGGCTGCAAAGGCTTGTGAAGCCATCGGTAAAAATCCCAGAGAGGCTGGTTTATTGACCCGGACCATGCTGGTGGGGCAGGCGGTTTCGGAATCTACCGGAATCTACTCGCTGGTTATAGCGCTCTTGCTGCTGTTTGTAGTTTAAAACAGGCGGGCGTAAGAGAATCGGATGCAAGCGGATCGCGTATCGGCCGGGTATCCTGCGATTAATTTTAAGAGGTCATTTCCAATAGTTGGTTGACCCAAAATAATGCAAGCAATTTATACTGTGGCGTGATGGAAATTCAGTAATGCAGCTTATCAGCAATATAGCGCTTATCAGCATTAATGAAACACTTTTGTTTCAGTTGATATCCTTTTTAATTTTTCTTTTTATCATCAATCGCGTTATGTTTCGCCCGTTACGGGAAACCATGCACGAGCGAGAGGATTATATCAACAAGGTGAACCAGGATATCCTTGATGCGAAGGAAGCGCTTGAATCGGTTATTGAACAGACAGGAATGGAAGAGGATGTTGTCAGGCAGGCGGCATTTAAGGTCAGCGAGACTCTGGAAAAATCAGGAAATAAGGAAGCCGGCGATATCATGCGCGCTGCAAGGGCGGAAATTGCCGTATTGAGCGATCAATCCAAAAAAGACGTTGGTATCCAACTTGCCAAAGCCAGAAAATCGATCGAAAAAGAAGCCGAAACGCTTGCGCTCAGCATTATGGAAAAGGTTTTGGAGCGGAAGGTGGTGTAATGAAAAACTTCTTTTATGGTGTTTTTAAAAACGGCAGCATCGCACTCATCGTCATTTTATTATGGCTCCTGTCCGGCGAGGCCTTGGCGGCTGAAGGGTCGGGTACCTGGCGTCCTACCTATGACCTTATTATGCGCTATATCAATTTTTTGATACTGGCATTCCTGATATTAAAATATGCCAGAAAGCCGTTGGCGGACTTTTTTAAAGGCAGGGCCCAGGATGTCAAAGAGGATATTCAAAATATTGAGGAAGCAAAAGAGCTGGCCCAAGAACAGGTGAAAGTGTTTTTGGAAGAACGGGATAAAAGCAGAGAAAGATTTGAGCAGCTCAAAGAAAGAATCATCTCACAGGGCAGGGCAAAACAACAGGATATCATCGATGGCGCCAGGCTGGGGAGCAGGCTTTTGATTGAGAGCGCCCAGCGAAAAATAGACAATCGGATTTTAACTGCCAAGCAGACACTTCGTTCTGAAATGATCGATATGGCGATTGATATGGCCATGGAAAAATTGCCGAAAACGATCACCGATCAGGACAACCAGCGCTTTCTCGATCATTATTTGGAACATGAGCGATCGTTTAAGGCTCCCTCCCAGCCCGGATAAACCGAACCCGCACCGTTATAAAGGTTTTTCTTTTTTTGTCCTTGCAGGATCCAAGTTATTTCTCCATGGTTCATTTCAACCTTCATACGTCATTAATTATAATATCATCAAATCGTTAATCAACAGTTTTCTTGCTTGACCCATTTAGGTTTCTACACTATAAAAAGGTGTAACATCTCCAAATGAGTTGGTTCGTTGGCCATAGGACGTTAACAAACAATAAAAAGGGGGAAGACATGAAAAAGTTACTGCTATTTGGATTGGTTTTATGCGTTGTCCTGTGCATGGGGACAACCGCAAGTGCAAAGGTGACCTTGGTTTACGGCACCACTGAAAAAATTACCGACATGGATCCCTGTAATGCCTATGATTTTCACACATGGGAAATTTTTTACAACATCTATGAGGGCTTGATGTCCTACCCCCCGGGAAAGACCAATCTTGTTCCTGGGTTGGCTGAATCCTACAGCGTAAGCGATGACGGCATGGCCTACACCTTCAAGCTCAGAAAAGGCGTTAAATTTTCAGACGGAACGCCGTTTAACGCCTACGCCGTGAAATGGTCCATCGACCGAGTGATGCGGCTCCAGGGCGACCCCTCGTGGCTGGTGACGGATTTTGTGCATTATGTTTATCTAGTCGATGATTATACCGTGGCTTTTATTTTAAAGAATCCGGTGGCGTATTTCCCGTCACTGGTGGCGACACCTCCTTACTATCCGGTGAACCCGAATGTCTATCCGGCCGACAAGATCGTCAAGAACCCAACGGATTTGAAAGGCGGCAAGCTGGTGGGTCTGGGATCCTATCAGGCTGTTTCGTTCAAACGGGACGAGGAGGTTGTGCTGGATGTGAATCCCTATTACCACGGGACAAAACCCATGAACGACCGCGTTGTCATCCGTTATTTCGCAGATGCCACCACCATGCGTCTGTCGCTGGAAAAAGGGGAGCTCGATTTTGCGTTTAAATCCTTTAACCCCTCGGATATCAGCGACCTGGAAAAAGCCAAGGGCATCAAGACGATCAAAGGGCAGGGCCCTTATATCCGCTACATCTGTTTTCAGTGCAATACCGCGCCGTTTAATGATAAAGTCGTCCGGCAGGGTATTGCGGCGGCTATCAACCGGCCTGAAATCATTAAAAAGGTCTTTCTGGGACAGAATGCACCCCTCTATTCCATGGTGCCCATGGGCATGTGGACCCACTCCGATAATTTTAAAACCGTGTTCGGGGACGGCAATATCGCCAAATCCAAGGAACTGCTTGCTTCAAAGGGCTTCAATGCGAAAAACAAGCTAAAAATTGATTTCTGGTACACGCCCAGTCATTACGGGGATACGGAAGTGGACCAGGCCGCCGTCATCAAATCACAACTGGAAGCCACCGGTGTCATGGAAGTCAGCGTCAAGTCGGCTGAGTGGGCAACCTATAAACAAAACTGGAAGGAACAATTAATGCCGGTTTATCTCCTGGGCTGGTACCCGGACTACATCGATCCGGACAACTATACGGCCGCATTTGCCGGAACAGCGGGTTCCAAAGGAAACGGTATCTATTTTTCAGATCCTAAATGGGATGCCATGTTTGTGGAAGGACAAAAGAGCATCGACGAAAGCAAACGGGAGGCAATATATAAGGAAGTCCAGCAGATGTGGACCGATGAGGTGCCCACCTGCCCGATTTTTCAGGGCTCGCTCTACCTGTTTTCGCAGAAGAATGTCGACGGCATCATGATTTCGCCCACGCTCCAGTTCATGTACGGCCCGATTACACGAAAGTAACCTGAATATTCTGATCATGGGATCCGCGCTAAAAACGCGGATCCCATTCTTTTTAATTCCGGACATTTCATGAAGAATATCATTCGCTACATCATCACGCGGACACTCTTGACCATCCCCATGCTGTTCATTCTCTTGAGCATTGTCTTTGTGGTACTCCGTGTCATGCCGGGCGATCCGGTTTCATCCATGCTCGGCGGGCATGCCCCGGATAGTGTCATCGAGCAAAAGAAACAGGAGCTGGGTCTCAATCGCCCGCTGATTATTCAGTATGGAGATTATCTGCTGCAGATATGCCGACTGGATCTCGGCAATTCCATGATATTCAACGAGGCGGTCATCGATGCCATTAAAATGAAAATTCCGGCAACCATCGAACTGACTTTTTTCGGCATGCTGATAACCCTGTTTGTGGGAATAACGCTGGGGGCGTACGCTGCCGACAAGCGGCGATCGCCGCAAGATTACGCCATAAGGCTTTACGGTATCGTTATCTACTGTATCCCTGTTTACTGGCTGGGTTTGATGCTGCAAATGATATTCGGCGTCTGGCTGGATGTTCTGCCGGTGTCCGGCAGGACCGGAGCCAGGGTATTTGCATCCACCTTCGAGCAGACAGGCTTTTATATCATCGATGCGCTGATGATTAAAGATTTCAGCGCGTTGAAGGATATCCTCATTCATCTCATTTTGCCGTCATTTACACTGGGCTTGACGCTGTCGGGGATATTTATCCGCCTGACGCGGGCGAACATGCTGGATGTGCTGCAGTCTGATTATATCCTGGCGGCGGAAGCCAGAGGGATAAAGCATCATCGCGTTGTTTACAAATACGCTCTTTTAAATGCATTTGTTCCCATATTGACGATGATGGGGCTTCAGGTGGCGTTGCTGATGGCGGGCGCGGTGCTGACGGAAACAACGTTCTCCTGGCCGGGAATGGGGCGATTGCTGCTGGAACGTATTTATCTTCGAGATTATCCGACCATCCAGGGCGTCATTGTCATTTTTGCCCTGATCGTTGCCCTGGTCTCACTCATTGTCGACATTTTTTATGCCCTGCTGGATCCCAGGGTGCGATATTAAAGATTAAAGAGAAGACAGAATAGAAACCGGAGGCTTTTTGAAATATTCACCGTCATCAGGACTGGGTTTGCTCATCTCCCGATTTACGGGAATGGGCAAGCAGTACGGCGCAGAATGGTGGATTCTGGTGGCCGGCGCCGTTATCATATCGTCCGTGATCATCATGGCGACCTTTGCCGGCGCCATTGCGCCCTTTGGTCCGCATGACCAGAATACCGGACCGCAGCTTGCGCCGCCCAGTGCGGCGCACTGGCTCGGCACGGATAACCTGCAGCGGGATGTGGCCTCAAGGATCATTTTCGGTTCTCGAACCATCCTAGGCGTCGCCATCTTGGCGGCGATTATTTCATCTCTGTGCGGAATTTCTCTGGGATTGATTTCCGGGTATTCAGGCGGAACTTTTGACAAAGTTCTTTCCCTGACCATGGATTCGCTTTACTCTTTTCCAGGCTTGATTCTCGCGATTGCCTTTGCCGCCATGTTGGAACCGGGAATCATCAGTATCACATTGGCCGTTGCCGTTATCTATATCCCGACATATTTTCGCTTGGTAAGAGGTCAAACCCTTTCCATCAAAGAGGAACTCTATGTCGAAGCTGCGCATGCCATCGGTGCCAGGGGCAGCACTATTTTATGGAAATATATTTTCCCCAATGTTATTGCCACGACGGTTGTGGTGTTTACCATGAATGTGGGTGATGCCATAATGATTGAAGCGGCATTGACCTATCTTGGTCTGGGGCTTCCGCCGAGTATTGTGGATTGGGGCATGGACCTTGCCATGGGAAAAAAATTTTTACCTTCCGGTCAATGGTGGCTGATAACCTTTCCGGGCGCAATGATATCTATCCTGGCCCTCGGTTTTACCATGCTCGGAGAGGGGCTTGCTGAAATATTGAACCCCAGATTGTTGGAGCGCTAGTTTGACGGATTATATTTTAGAAATTCAAAACCTGAATGTTCACTTCCCTATCCATATCGGAACCGTGCGGGCAGTCGAAAATGTCAGTTTAAGCATCAGAAAAGGCGAGGTCATGGGACTGGTGGGAGAATCCGGCTGCGGCAAATCCACCTTGGGATTTTCCATTCTCAAACTTTTAAGAGCGCCCGGAATCATTGCCGGGGGAAAGATTCTCTACCATGGAAAAGATATTGCAGGCATGGAGGGCAAGGAACTGCTGAATCTGAGAGGCAAGCGTATCGGCATGATATTTCAGGATCCCTTGACATCCTTAAACCCGCTTTTTCGAATCGGAGACCAGTTTTTGGAAACCATCCGTGCTCATGAAGGCGGCGTTTCCAGAAAAGAGGCCTTGCGGAGATCCGGTGAGATGCTGGAGAGATTAGGGATCTCGCCCGAACGCCTGACGGAGTATCCCCATCAAATGTCGGGGGGCATGCGCCAGCGCATCATGATCGGCATGGGACTTATTTTAACTCCGGATTTGCTGATTGCCGATGAGCCGACCACGGCGCTGGATGTCATTGTTGAAGCTCAGTTTCTGGATTTGTTGAATGAACTTAGGGAACAATTTAATCTAACCATTATGTTGATTTCGCATAATTTGGGCATTGTCGCTCAAATGGCGGATCGAATCACCGTCATGTATGGTGGTCGTATTGCCGAGACAGGCACTTCCGGAGATGTTTTCGGCAGCCCGTTGCATCCTTATACCAAAGGACTGCTGGCTTCCATACCGAATATTAAACTGGAACAGCCCAAACTGAAAATCATGCCCGGCGCACCGCCTGATTTGGTCGATCCGCCTGAGGGCTGCGTTTTTCATCCCAGGTGCCCGGCGGTTATGGAACGATGTCGGCATGAGGGCCCGCCGGATATCGACAAAAGGAATCATCGGGTCGCATGCTGGCTTTATAAATAATCTTATGGAAACTTTACTGGAAGCAAAAAATTTAACCAAACATTTCCCTTTGGACAAAGGCATATTTAATTACCTGTTTGCCAGGGAAAAGCGTGTCGTCCAGGCGGTGGACGACGTTTCCTTTTTCATCAGAAAAGGAGAAGTACTGGGATTGGCCGGGGAAAGCGGTTGTGGAAAAACCACTACCGGGCGATTGGCCTTGAGATTGCTCGACCCGACTGCCGGTGAGGTATTATACAAGGGTACGTCACTTATCACCAGGTCCGGGGAAGCGATGCGAAAAATGCGGGAAAAAATGCAGATCATTTTCCAGGATCCGTTTGCATCGTTGAACCCGCGCATGCGGATCGGTGAATCGATCGGGCATCCCCTGGTGATCCATTCACAAGAAAAAAGCGCTGATATTCGTGATGCAACCCTGGGAATCATGGAAAAGGTGGGACTTTCGCCGGCTGCCTTTTTATATGACAAATACCCCCACCAGCTCTCCGGTGGGCAGCGGCAACGGGTAGTGATCGCACGCGCACTGGTTACCCGCCCCGATTTTGTCGTGGCGGATGAACCCATCGCCATGGCGGATGTTTCCGTCAGCGCCATGATTCTGGAACTTATGATCCGCCTGAAAAAAGAATTTGATCTGACGTACCTGTTTATTACCCATGACCTGGCAACATGCAAGTATATCTGCGACCGGATCGCCATCATGTACCTTGGCAGAATTATGGAAATCGGTCCGTTGGAATCGGTGTTTCAAAACCCGGCTCATCCTTATACAACTGCGCTGCTTGCAGCAGTGCCGGTGCCGGATCCAAAATATAGACGCATCCATCCCATTCCCAAGGGAGAGATTCCCAGCGCCATCAATCCGCCAACCGGCTGTCGATTTCATCCCCGGTGCCCCAAGGCGGATGCGACATGCTCCCGGGAGTTGCCGGGGTTGGAATTGGTCGGTCCTGACCATTGGGTGGCATGTCTCAACGTGCCCGAGAAAAAAATCATGTAAAAATGCGTAAAGCGTACCAGCCATTTAGGGAAAAAGAAGTTTTATGCTTCGTTGTGCGCGAATGAGCGTGAAAAAATAATGAGAGCCGCTGGTGAACAACGGCTCATGAAATGAGCGTGTGGATAAGGGGAGAATAACGTATGTTTTCTGCCGATGTATATGAGGAGCGGAGAAAAAGACTTGCTGAATTTGTGAAATCCGGCGTGATACTATTTCTCGGGAATGAAGATAGCCCGCGAAACTATCGCGACAATGTTTATCCTTTTCGGCAGGACAGTTCATTTTTATATTTCTGGGGCCTCAGCAGCCCGGGCCTTGCTGCCGTAATCGATATTGATGAAGGCGTGGAAGCCTTATTCGGAAATGATTTGACATCAGAGGAAATGATATTTTTCGGGCGTCAAGCATCGTTTAAAGAGGCGGCAGCCGAAAAAGGGATTCAGCACATTTATGTGTCCGATCACCTTGAATCGGTAATTAAAAAAACGCTTCAGAATAAAAGAACCTTGCATTTTCTGCCGCAGTACCAGGCCGGCAACCATCTTAAGATTCGAAAATTGCTGAATCTTCATCAAGCGGATCGTCAAGACCAGCCATCTCTTGCCTTCATTCGCGGCGTCATTGACCAGCGATCGGTGAAAACGGAGCAGGAGATCACCGAAATAGAAAAAGCCCTGGCCATTACGCATGAGATGCATATACGGGCCATGCAAATGACAACACCCGGCATGTATGAACTCGAGGTTGTGAGCGCGATGGAAGGTACCGCATATGTCCATGGCGGCAGCCGGATGGCGTATGCACCTATTTTCAGCGTAAGAGGAGAGATCCTTCACAATCAATTTCACACGAATCGCATGAAATCGGGCGAGTTGGCGGTCAATGACATTGGAGCCGAATCCCCTCTGCTGTATGCCAGTGACATTACCCGTACCATCCCTGTGAGCGGCAGGTTCAGCAACAAACAGAAAGAAATTTACAGTGTTGTCCTGAACACGCAGGAAGCCGCCATCCAGTCCATGCGGCCGGGCGTTGAATTCAGAAAGATTCATCTTCTGGCATGCCGGGTGATGACCGAAGGACTTCAACACATCGGACTCATGAAGGGCGACGGCGAGGCGTCTGTCGAGGCGGGCGCCCACGCACTTTTTATCCCCCATGGATTGGGACATATGATGGGACTGGATGTTCACGACATGGAGAGCCTGGGAGAAGATTATGTCGGCTATACCGATCAAATCAAACGCGCCAAACAGTTCGGGCTGTCCAACTTGAGACTAGCCAGGGCGCTGGAGCCCGGGTTTATCGTAACCGCGGAGCCGGGGATTTACTTCATTCCCCAGCTCATGGATAGATGGCGGGCTGAAAAAAAGTTCGAATCATTTATTAACTATGAAAAGTTCGAATCATATAAAGGATTTGGCGGTATCCGGATTGAGGACGATGTCCTGGTTACGGAAAATGGCTGCAGGGTGCTTGGCGAGCCGATACCCAAAACCGTTGATGACGTCGAAAAATTTTCATCATAGCCGCCGGCGTTGATTTCCCGGTACCTGCTATACCGGTTGTCATAAATCTGTTCCGTTTGATTTGGGTTACTAACCGTCAACGATGTATCTTTTAGCACTTTTGTTTTTATGACAACCGCTATTCAGAAAACCACTGATATCGGAACGTTCTTCTGAAAAACGCTCTAAGTTCCAATGAAAAGCTGCCAATTGTCAGCGAGGGAGCTGACCCCGGGAGCAACTGTCAAGAAATATCTGACAATTCGCCGGGAAGGCCGAAGAGAGGTTAAGCGCCCGCCGGATTTCTGCAATCGGGCTAAATATCCTTCAACAGGCTGTTTGCGGGATGCGCTTCAACAGCGTCGCTGAATTTTTGCAGGGAGGCTTTGAGAGTCTCAGATGTGCTGGTTCGTGGAAGGGGTATGTGATCGCTTCCTTCTCTTTCCAGCGCATTGATCACATAACTCAAGGTCAGTTTGTTGATATCCAGAGCCGGTTGATAGGCCGCCGCTTCATTTCCTTCGGCTTCCGTTTCAGAAAGGATATGCGCGTCTACGAGATCTCCGATGATGGTTTGCGCCAATCGCGAAGGCATCCCTAATGCCATGGCAACCTGGTGTGCCGTGAGGGGTTTTTCGGCATTTGAAAAATTTTGAATAAAGAGATGCCCTACCTGGAGCGACATTAATATTTTCATCGAATGGCTGATTCGAAGGGAACCCGGTTCAAATTCATAGAGCTCGCTGTTTTGAAAAGCATAGGAGATCTCCGCGCCGAAAAGAACGATGAGCCAGCTGATCTGCAACCAAATAAGAAATAGCGGTAGGGCCGCGAAGGATCCGTAAATGGCATTATATCTGGCGATAATGAACTGGAAATTGATATATGCCAGTTGAACGAGTTGATAAATGGTTCCGGCGATGATTCCTGCCAGGAACCCGGAACTGAAGTTAACTTTGGTGTTCGGCATCAGCAGATAGGTCAGGGTGAAAAGCAGCCAGATCATGCTGTACGGCAAAAATCTGAGAAGCAGATAAATCAGGGGACTGAAATAACCTAATAAGGCTATCTTACCAATGATAGGAGCAAGCTGCGTCTTTAAAAACACGGTGAAGCTGCTCGAGCCGATAATCAGTATGGGACAGATGAGCATGATGGTGAGATAATCGCTGAATTTTCGCCACATGTTTCGCGATTTTTTAATGGTCCAGATGTCGTTGAAGGAGCGCTCGATATGCCCCAATACTTTGATAACCGCCCAGAAGAGAATAATAATGCCGATAACCGCCATTATACCGCCGCGTGTTTTGTCAAGGAGGTTGTTGGCAAAGCTGATCACCTGCAGCAGTACTTCCTGCTGGCCCGGGAATTCATCCAGCAACTGTCTTTCCAGAATTGCTTCAAGCCCGAACCCTTTGGCAATGGCAAAGGCCATGGCCGCCACCGGTACAAGGGCCAGCAGTGAAAAAAACGTTAGGGCCGACGCGCGCAGCTGCAACTTGTCTTCGTCAAATCCACGAATGACCAGTATAACAACCCTCAGTACCCCCAGAAAAAAGGATTTGCCTGCAGACAGCTCTTGTGCCTGAATGTGCCAGACATCTTTCTTTAGAAAATTGGTCAATCGGAACAGCATGATACATCCTCACCCGGTTTCAAGTCTTGGGCCACTTTATTAACCGGGCAGTCAAAGTAGATACACCGGACGCATTCATTGCGCCGTATCGTCACCCAAAAGACACTGAGAGACAGGATGAAAATGATGAGCAGGCCGGGCTGCTGAAAAAGCCAAAACAACGGTAAAATGATCACGACAGCCGAAGCAATAAAGACAATGGTTTTATCTAAAAACCCGAGCGGCCCGGGCCGGGGTTGAAAAAACTTCGGCATCCCCGGGAAAAACATGCATTTTGTTAATCGCCCTTCCCGGGTGTAATGGGGGCAATGGGTGCAATAATACCTGTAGAGGAGGGTTGCCGAGAAGAGGCACAACAGGAAATAAAAGACAAACCAACCCGTCGACCGGTTGAATATCGCGTAAAATGCGGTAAAAAACGGTACGGCAGCGAAAGCTGTATAATATAGAAAGTCGGAAAATGAATAGCGTTTCCGTAATTGGGGATGCTGGATGTCCATGATTTGCTCCTTTAAGATAATCCCTTTCTGTTTTGCCTTGGGGCTTAGTTAGCAAATGCGTCTGCCTTTGTCAAAAAAATGCTGCATGGATTCATTACCCATTTTCAGTAATGACCTGTGATATAACGCCGAATATTTCACCCGATCTGCTGCTGACCGGATCGGGTGGTTGAGAAAATTATATCGATGCCACGCTGCCGATCATGAGAGACAAGTTTAATCCACCGTGATAAAAGGGAAATTTTTTTAAATTTCTATACAGTCCTTTCAAAGACGGTATTGGCGGCACCAGGATCGCTATCCGCCATTTTTTGTAATCTTTTCTTAATTTTTGAATGATTTCGCTATAATATTCATCTGTTACTCGGCTTAATGTCATGCGAATCCCATAAGGTGGATTCAGAACCACAAGTCCTGCTTTAGGGCTAACATCAGCAGGCTTCCATTCGAAGAAATCCTTGTGCACAACCTTTATGGCGCCGGATAATCCAAATTGTTTTGAGACATTCTCAAGATTGCTGCACATGGCACGGTTCTGGTCCGATGCAAAGATCAGCGTTTCCTTTGCATCAACACGTTGACTGGCAGAAAGCTTTTTCAAGTATTCCCACTGTTTTATTTTAAACGCCGGCCATGTCATAAAAATGAATTTTCTAAACCACCCCGGTGGAATATGCGCGGCGATCATGGCGGCCTCCAAAGAGAAGGTTCCGGATCCGCACATGGGGTCTACCAGGGGTTCTTTGCCGGTGTAGCCGGCATAGGTCAGTATGGCGGCGGCAAGCGTTTCGCGAATGGGCGCTTTCCCCGTATGTTGTTTCAAGCCTCTTTTGAACAGGAGATCTCCGCTGGTATCCAGGGACACGCTGAATTGATCTTCAACAGCTCGGATGAACACTTGCTGCACGGCGGTTTCTTGTGAGGGTTTCAAGGCATACGCCGGCACGCCGTTCATGTGAAGGGCGATGCATTTCTCCACGGATTCACCTATGGCCGCCTTGTGATAAAGTCTGGACTGCCTGGTTGTGACGGTATAGACACGTCTCACGAACGGGTTGATAAACAACTCCCAGGGGATGTCAAACAGCTTTTTAGCAAGTTGTCTGAAGTTGGTGGCTTTGAATTCCGCAATACGCATCAAAATCCTGTTGGGTATTCTGAGAAGGAGGTTGGCGGCATAGCATTCATGCAATCGTCCCTTGAATTCAACGCCTCCGGGGATAGGGTTTATGTTTTCAAGCGGAAGGGAAAGGTCTTTCAACTCATTGAAACATAAATTCTCCAAATAGGGGGATGTTGCAGCAAAAAAAGTATGCGCAGGACCGATGGCGTGTCGCTTAACCCGTTTTATAAAGGGATCATTGGACGTCATTTTTGACCTTTTGCGATCGCATTACACTGGGTGATTTTTCGTCGATCTCCTGTTTCAGTTGAAGAAGGATAATGGAAGCGATGACCAGCACACCACCCATCATCTGTAAGGGTGTCATGATTTCATTTAAGAACAGATACGATACCAGACTCGCAATAATGGGCTCCAGGG
>CAYTAQ010000031.1:0-31648 GCA_964435695.1 uncultured Desulfobacterales bacterium
GCAGAAAAATTCACAAAATCTGCCAAGTATGAATCAATAAAGTTGAATGACAATAAAGTTGAAATCTGTGTTACACCACGAAATGGTGTACAGGAACAACCTTTTCAATGTGAAAATCGAATCGGTTTTTTCGAAGCAATTACAATGGGTTTTACTAATAAATTACCTCAGATTGACCACCCGGAATGCGTATTCCGGGGGGGAGAGACATGCCGCTATATTGTATCATGGGAAAAAAGCTTTTCTGATTTCTGGAAAAAAACTAGAAATTATGCAGTGCTGCTATTTATTCTAATTTGTTCCATATCCATTTTTATTAACCCGATTGTTACCTTGCATGTAATCGTGCCGATATCGGTTTTTTTAATTTTTCTGCTCACATCTATTAGTGAGCGAACGGAAAAACGCGAATTGCAGAAGAGCTTAAATCATTTAAGAGGTTTAAGCGATCAAATGCTTGAAAAAATTGAGCTTAACTACAATAACGCATTAATGACCAATGAAATCGGATTGGCCATCAGCAAGCACATGAGCATTGATGATATCCTATCGAACATCATTAAAATATCTGAAAAACGACTCGATTACGATAGAGGCCTCATTCTTCTTTCAAATCCTGAAAGGACTAGACTTCAATTCAGCGCAGGATTCGGTTACAGCGATGAACAATTTCAATTCATTAAAAATGCTGTATTTCATCTGGACAAACCAGACTCCAAGGGCGTCTTTGTTGTATCGTTCCGCGAACAAAAACCATTTCTGGTAAACGATATCAATGAAATTGAGGGTAAGCTTTCTGAACGAAGCCTGGCTTTTGCAAAAACGCTTGGATCAAAATCTTTCATTTGTTGTCCGATAATATGTGAAAATGAATCCATCGGCATTCTTGCCGTAGACAATCTAACATCCAAAAGACCACTTATCCAAAGCGATATCAGCCTACTCATCGGCATTGCTTCAGTTCTAGGAATCAGTATACGAAATGCGGAACTGCTTGAGGCCAGAGAGCGTCAGTTCCAATCTATTTTGCAAACCCTCGCAGCGAGTATCGACGCAAGAGATCCCTTGACCGCAGGACATTCTGAAAAAGTTACCCAATATGCACTCGGCATCTGTGAAGAACTGAAAGTGGAAAAAGAATACCATGATATGATTCGTGTTGCCGCACTACTGCATGACTATGGAAAAATCGGCGTACCGGATGCGCTCCTTAAAAAACCGAGACGACTGACAGCTGGGGAATACGAAGTCATTAAAACGCATGCGGAAAAGACCAAAAAAATTCTAGAGCAAGTAAATTTTGAAGGCATTTTCAGTCAGGTCCCGGAGATTGCAGGATCACACCATGAGAAAATAGATGGAAGTGGATACCCAAATGGATTGAAAGGAGATGAGATCCCATTGGGTGCCAAAATAATTGCTGTTGCTGATTTTTTTGAAGCAATTACCGCCAAACGACACTATCGCAACCCCATGCCGTTTGAAAAAGCAGCACGTCTGCTTAGAAATGAAAGCGGCACGCATTTTGAAAAAGCTATTGTAGATGCATTTTTTCGTTATTACAGCACAATAAAAGATGAAGAACATTCCCTCCCAGCTGCATTATCTTTATAGCATTGTGAAATCCTTACCGTACTTTTTATAAAAGTGTGCATTCTTCCAGCTCTTCTTCAGGGCTTGATTAAGCTTATATACGGCATAAAAACTCTTGAACCGCTTCGGGCTGCATAGGGCTTTTAATAGTCGCAGATGATAAGCCGGAAAAGAATATATCTTATTTTTAAGATAATTATCAGCCTGATACACTAAATTAACCGCAACGTTTTGTGGCGTATGAACCATATAAGAAAACCGATATTTGTCCCAGTCTTTAGGGAAGTCTCTATAAATCAGGCGATCTTCCTTAACCATTTGATCCATAAATTCCGTACCCGGCAAGGGCGTAAGGATACTGATTTGAAACATGTCTATTCCGGAATGTACCAGATAATTTCCAAGCGCTCTGTAGTAATCGGCGGTTTTATGGTCATTTCCGATAATGAATGCACCAAACACCCCGATTCCGTATTTATGAAAGACATCCACAACGCGCTTGTAATTATCAACGCCAGTTCGGATGTTGATGCCCTTTTTCATCTCCTTCAATGAATCCAGGCTGATGGTTTCAAATCCTATAAATACAAACATACAGCCGGCTTTCGCCGCAAGTTTGACAACATCCGGTTCATCCGCTGCATTAATCGATGTTTGCATCCACCATTTTTTATCAAGATTTTGTTGGATCATCCCTTTAAACAGCCGCTTTGCCCGGTCAATGCTTTCCGGGCTATATCCGATGAGATTGTCATCCACAAAGGCAATGTAACGCGATTTGATTTCCTGCAGTTCCTTTAAAACATCCCTGGCCCTGCGGGAACGATACGCCTTTCCAAGATACCTTGAAACCGAACAGAAATAGCAACTAAAAGGGCATCCGCGAGATGTCTGTACGGATTGCCATTTATACTCAGGGCTCAATAATTCTCTTCGGGGGGTAATTTTATAATTTTCAAGATCGATCCGCGGGCCAATGTATTTTCTGGAAAGTTTATTCTGCTCAAAATCGCTGATGACTTGTTTCCAAATGCCTTCAACCTCACCCACCACAACCGAATCGGCGTGTTCCATTACTTCTTCAGGAATCATGGATGCATGAATGCCGCCCATGATAACCGTTATCCCTTTATTTCGGAAAACAGCGGCAATTTCATATGCCCGGTTGATATTGCTTGTGAATGCTGTAATGGCAACCAGATCCGCTGTTTCATATTCAAATCTTTTGAAGTTTTCGTCCGCAATCGTAACGATCCAGTCCTTCGGTGTAACCGCCGCAACATAAGCAAGTCCCAAGGGGGAAAACGTGGAAAATTTACTCATTAAATATCCACTTTTACGGCCAACGGGATTAACCAACAAAAGCTTTTTCATATTATCCAGGCCTATTCCCTTTGCAGATAATTACAGGCGTATATGTAAAACGCCTATGATTGGTAAACGTCTCTTTGAATTCCTTAAAAAATTCATCATACCCGCCTTGATACCCCTCGAAGCGGTACCCCGATTTTTTACCGCCTTCCTCTGCTTTCTTTGTCCAGTTAAACTCGTCAACCTCGTTCAACGCGCCAAAAATCAGGTGGTGCGCCTCCATGGCGACATCAATATTTCTGAACTCTAAATCATAAAGCAACGAATAAAGCTTTCTGCCGACATAAGGGTCAAAATCAGTCTTTTCTTCGAGCTGTTTTCGTATTCCTTGCAGCGCTGTCTCCAGTCGTTTCGGCAAGCCATAATGGGTTAAACAATTATAATCCAAATCAATTAAACAGATTATTCCTCCCGGCTTTACAATATCCGTGATCTTCTTTACCAGTTCAAAACAGGTGGAGCGATAATACTCAAGAACAAAACGGATCCATACGAAATCAAATGTTCCCAAGTCCGTGAGATCTTCCCGGATGTCTCTTAACACAAATCGTAAATTGTTATCCTGGTAATGCCTGTTCGCATATGCTATCCGCTGCTCTGAGTTGTCAATACCGACTGTTTCTCCTTCAGGGCCGATGCATTGATTCAGATAATAAGAAGTCTTTCCAGGACCACAGCCTAAATCCGCAACGCGCATTCCCGGCTGAATACCGGCCCACAACGCCTGCCGCTGAACCGTCTTCGGATTTGTTTTTATATCCAAGCGATACGATTCCTCTTCGCTCTCCATCAAGTAACGCTTATAATTCATTGAGAAAGATCCCTTTTTTTGTTAGCAACCCATTTTTCTTCATGCAGGCGAATTATAGTATGTTACAAAGGTTGTCAATATCTCTTCATGCAAGTTTTTTCTCCAGAAAGATCGGTTGCTGTACATGCACGCTTTGTAACGAGTGATATGGAGCAAAAAAATAAGCCGCGTCACGCGGCTTATTTCTTTCAGTATCTTATTACGGCTTTCCTTTAAAATACAGCTTTTTTACACAGCCAATCACATACGAATCGAATCATTAGAATCAAACACCGTATTTAAAGGACAGTGTCACCCGTGCCCTGTAGGCGACCAACTTCCCATCTTCTACTTTCATATCAAGCTTTGAAACTTCGGCAACCCGTAGCTCTCTCAGGCTTTTTGCTGCTGTCTCTACTGCATTTTTTGCGGCATCTTCCCATGAAACCGGGCTCGTTCCTACAAGTTCAATAATTTTATATACGCTGTCCGTCATGTTTCCCTCCTTTTCCATAGGGTTATCGATTTAGGATGCTTCACGCTAATACATTATAGATAGTAAATATTTTTTCACTCTTCGAATGAGAGGTAGAAATACAGCTCGAAGAGAAACGCAAACGTCAAATTAAGAAGTTGCGATACGCAAAAAAATTCAGAGATAAGCGAGTAAACTGCAAAATTAAAAAATTCGTAACTGTAAGTTTGATTGTATGAAGGTATGCTTGTTTATTTAATACCGTATAGGCAGACTGAAAGTCAATAGGGAATATAACTTTAAATAAAACCAACTGCATCGATTTCAACTCGTAGACCGAAGGGCAACTTCTTTACCTGCAAGCAAGTCCGCGCAGGCATGGGAGCCTTGAAATATCCGCTATATACCTCGTTAAAACGACCGTACTCTCTGATATCTGTTAAGCAAACACGTACTTGCAGGATATTATCAAGGGAAGCACCGGCTTCGGTCATAATAATTTTAATATTTTCCAATGCCAGCCGTGTCTCACTCTCAATCGTGCCTGTTTTTACCTGATTCGTAATCGGGTCAATGGCACCTTGACCGGAAACAAATATAAATCCTTTATAGACGATCGCCTGAGAATAAGGTCCCCCCAGCTCTGCGGCCTTATCGGTTTGAACGGAATGTTTTTCGCCCATGCGTACCTCCATTTTCCAGGTCGTTGTCACACCTCTGAGATAGGATCGTTTTTAGCCCCCAACAGGACTTTATCTATGGTATCCGGTATGTCATTAAGGCCGATCCCGATCATCCGGGGATGTGCCGGTTAAACGATAAAACGGCGTCCAGTAAATCCTGTGAATTTTTTTCATCAGGGTTCCAGCTCTCCGACTGCTTGTATAAACCAGGGAATACAGTGTGGGAACAACGATCAATGTTAATACCGTAGCCAAGGCCAAACCGAATATGACGGCACTTGCCATGGAACTCCACCACTGGGTGGACTCGCTGATCCAGGAAATTTCCATATTATGAAAATCGAAAGCAACGCCTGCTACCATCGGTAAAAGACCCAGAATGGTTGTTATGGCTGTCAACAATACAGGTCTCAACCGCGTGCATCCGGCAGCAGAAATCGCTTCTTTAAAATGCATGCCTCTTTTATGCAACCGGTTGGTGTAGTCAATCAGCACAATTGCGTTGTTCACAACCACGCCCGCAAGCGAAATCACACCGACACCGGTCATAATGATTCCAAAAGGATATTCCATGACCGCCAGACCGAGAAAAACACCCCCTAAAGACAGGATCACCGACGTAATTATGATTAATGGCTGTGCAACAGAATTGAATTGTGTAACCAAGATAAGCATGATCAAAAAAATAGCGGCAGCAAACGCTTTTGATAGGAATGCTTCCGCTTGCTGCTGCTCTTCCTGCTCCCCTGTAAAACGGATTTTATATCCTGGTGGCAGTTTTATTTTTTTGATTATTTTTTCCGCCTGTGCTCTAACAACCGGGCTTGGAACACGTTCCTCATTTACATTGCCTTTTACCGTTACAACCCGTTCATGGTTGATGCGATTTATTTGACCGAGTCCGCCGGTTACTTCAATTTTGGCGATGGTGCTCAGGGGAATCAGCCCTTCTTCAGTTGGAATAAGAAGTTCTCGCAGAATATCCGTTGTTTTTCTATCTTGCTCCGATAGTTGAACCGTAATATCAAAGTCCTCATCCCCTTCCCGAAACGTAGACACCTTAATGCCGTTAAATGCAACCTTCAGGGCAAATCCGACAACATTCGTAGACAAACCCAGTAAAGCCGCTTTTTGGCGATCGACCCGAACGCCGACCGTCGGTGAACCGGCAACAAAATCATCTCTAATATCCTGGACGAATGGAATCTTCTCGAGGATGTTTGTGATCTCTTTGGAAATCTGGCCCAAGACTTCAAAATTATCACCCGCAATTTCAATATTTATGGGAGCGCCCGTTGGTGGACCCTCTTCCTGTCTGGCAATGGTTATTTGCGCGCCAGGGATATTCTTTACCCGCTTTCTGATTTCTTCTTCGGTCAACGGAGAGGGTTCAATCCTGTCTTCCAAATCATGAAACTGAATTCCGATGTGATTCGGCGCGTTGCTTTCAAACATGGAACTTCCGCCAGCCACGGCAACCGTGCGGGAATAAATATCCTTTACATTAGCCATGTCTGTAACGCCGACGACTTGATCACCGTTTCTCAGGGTATGCACTTTTTTATCAATATCGTTTAAATAGCATTCAGCCGGGTCTATGTTCGCGGGGGCCAATGGCTTGTCCGGTCCTTTGCAGAGAGCGGACTCCACTTGCCTGGAGATCCGATCCGAATATTCAAGATCTGCTCCCTCAGGCACATCAAGATTTATATATATGTTGTTCGGCTCGATATCCGGAAAAAACGCCAGGGGTTTCTCAAGACCGATTCGATAATACCAGATCATGGCCATCGCGATTACCACTAAAAACGACATAATAAGAACCGCAGCACGGTGGTTGAGTGCGCTGTTCAAAATTTTGCGGTAACTTTTCAGAATAGAGCCCTTGACAGTAATCGGAGATTCCCCGGCCCGCTCAATTTCTTCGGCCCTCACCTGAACCTTTGTAACTTGATGACCAAACGGCAGTTTTAAGAATATTGCCGCCAGTGCCGGATTGATCACCATGGCGACAAAAAGAGAAGAGGAAAGGGTAATAATGACAGCTTTGGGAAGATAAGACATAAATTCTCCCATGATGCCCGGCCAAAATACCAGAGGGAAAAAAGCCGCCACTGTCGTCAGGGTTGAAGCGATGATTGGTTGCGCAACTTCACCGGTTGCCCGTTTAGCCGCCTGAATTCTCGGTACACCCTGTTCCATGTAACGGTAAATATTCTCCACGACAACAATGGCGTTGTCCACCAACATCCCCAGTGCCAGGGTCAAAGAAAACAGAACAACCATGTTCAGCGTTATTCCCAAGGCCTGTAATATGATAAACGATATAAACATGGAAAACGGAATGGCCATGCTGACCAATATGGCATTTCTAACACCCATGGCAAAAAGCAGGACGATGACGACGAGAATCAGCCCTGTCACGATATTATTCTCAAGATCGGAAACCATCACACGAATATCTTTTGACTGATCCATCAATTTGGTTATTTCTGTTCCTGATGGCCATGTCGGTTTTTTTTCTTCTATAAGATTGAATATCTGTTCGGTTATTTTTAATATATTTTCACCGGCTCGCTTTTTTACCTGTATATTTACAGCTTCACGCCCATTCAAACGCGAACGGCCGGCTTCATCTTTAAAACCGTCCACAACTTTTGCCACATCCTTAAGGTACACCGGTTGGCCGTTATGACGACCGACAATCAATCCATAAATCTCCTCAGGGCTTTTGAATTCGCCCGGAACCCTCAATTGAAACCTGCCATCGCCCATGCGAATCGTCCCGCCGGAAACATTCTGATTCTCTTCGGCGATTACGTCTTGCAGCATGAGTATGGACAGTCCGAAATAAGCCAGTTTGTCCGGATACGGTTCAACCCGTATCTCCCGTTCCAATCCGCCGGTTACATCAACCGCTAGAACACCTTGTATGGATTCAATCTCTTCTTCCAGGTCCTTGGCAATTTCCTTCAACCGGACAAGACCGCACGTCCCTGAAATAGAAAGAACCACGATCGGCATTTCGGATATATTGATCTCCGTGACCTCTGGATCGTCTTCCATGTCCTGGGGTAATTCAGGTTTTGCCAGATCCACTTTGTCTTTTGTTTTTATGAGCACTTCGTCAATATCGGTTCCGGTAACGAACTCGACAACAATGGAACTCATCCCTTCGGTACTAGATGATTCGATTTTTTTGACGCCTTCCAGTCCCTTGAGTTTTTTCTCGATCGGTATGGTGATTGCGCTTTCAATGTCCTCCGGTGCAACGCCTGGATAGTTCGTCGAAATAAAAACGTAAGGAATCGTAATATCCGGAGCCGACTCACGGGGTAGTGAAATATAAGCAATGAAGCCGAATATGATAATAATCAATGCCAGCACAATGACGCTGGTCCTTTTTTCGACAGCTAGATCGGACACGATCATAGAGTTAGGATCTCCTGGGCGTCTGTTACATTTTTTATGACTTCAACCGGTTCATCTTCGTCCAAAAACCGATGCCCCACGACAATGACGCTATCGCCTGGTTTCAGTCCTGAAACAACCTGAACTTGCCAATCGACAAGGATGCCGATCTCAACAGCTCTTTTTTTAGCCAATCCATTTTTTTCAATATATACAAAATGTTCATCCCCCTGGGTTATGACAGCATAAAGCGGGATAACCAATGCGCTTTCATACACTTTTTTTATGAGTTCCACTCTTGCAAACATTCCCGGCAAAATACGACCCTCCATGTTCGGAACCATCAGCTCAAGGTCAAAAAGACGCGCCAGATTCCTTGGCTGTCGGGAAAGGAAGGTCTTTTTCCCTTTGACCCGCAGTTTTCCGAGCGCTTCAATGATAACCGTTGCCGTTTCCATATTAAAAAGAGATGCCACATCGCTTTCAGGAATGCCCACTGAAACTTTCACCTTCGATATTTGTAAGATCTGTGCGACGTCATCTCCGACGCCGATAAAATTACCATTTTTAGATTTTATTTCGTTTATCAAGCCGTCAATTGGCGCCTTGATATGGGTACGCTCCAACGCTAATTGCGCCTCATCTTTTTGTGCAGCCACATCCTTCAACTGGGCTTCTATTTCGTCTAGTTTATTCGCAGCCGTTATTTTCTTTCTATCAAGCACAGCAATTCGATCGTATTCTAATTTCGCGAGGTTATAACTGGCTTCAATGCGGTCAAGCCGTGATCGATAATCCCGGTCATCAAGTTTGACCAGAGTCTGCCCCTTTTTGACCGCCTCTCCCTCCTGAACCAGAACACCGACAACCTGTCCGGATACTTCCGCTTTCACCCACAAATCTTCATAGGGCTCTATGTATCCTGGCAAATTTATTTTATCTTCCAGTTTTCTGGGAACAAGGGTAAGCGTAATCACCTTTATGGAAGCCTTTTCTACCTTGATCGCTTCCAGCTTGGCTTTTTCCAGACGCGCACCCTCATCTTCGATCCGGCCATACAAACCGAAAATAAACATCACCAAAAGGAGAACCATCAGCCAAGGAATGCTACTCCATATCACTCTTGCTATTTTTGTTTTTATTTTTTTTAGATTCATTTGTTTCATCAACCCCAATTATTTGACCGTATTTTCAAATTATACGGCACCATCCCTAAACCTTATTTTTTCCATTTCACAATAACGCAATGATACGAATAGCAATTTTCTGTCCAGTAATAAAGAGAATTTATCTTGCATGAGAGCCTCTTTCACAGTATGAATTTATGTCTTTATTCTAAACAGGTGATAAACAATATGACGATTTATGCCCCGAACAAACAGCAGGAACTTTCCGTCGATATAGAAGCTGTCTCAAATTTAATTGTCAATACGCAGAAAAAAAGCGGCGAGATCCCTTGGAGCTGCGGGGAAAAAACAGATCCCTGGGACCATGTTGAGGCTGCTATGGGGCTGACGGTCGGGGGCTGTTTAAACAACGCCAGGAGCGCCTTTTTATGGCTTTCCGAGACACAGCTTGAAGATGGAAGCTGGTATTCAACATACAGGAACGGCACGCCCGATGACATGACCAGGGAAAGCAACCTGTCCTCCTATATTGCCGTCGGCCTGTTTCATTATTACCTGGCCACGGATGATGTCGAATTCCTCGAACATATGTGGGACACCATGTCTTTTGGGATTGATTTTGCGCTGAGCCTCCAAACAACAAACGGCGAGGTTTACTGGGCTATCAGTCCTGAAGGAAACATCGATAAAATGGCACTTCTCACCGGATCCAGCTCAATTTTTATGAGCCTTAAATGTGCGCTTGCCATCGCCAATCGACTTGGGTATTCAAAACCTGAATGGCAATCTGCCTATATCCGACTTGGGAATGCCATCAAGCATAAATCCTATCTTTTCAACATGACCAAATTCCGATACTCCATGGACTGGTTCTATCCGATTCTTTCCGGGGCGATCACTGACGCTGATGCACAACAGCGTATTGAACAATATTGGAAAAAATATGTTATTCAAGGCCAAGGCGTGCGATGCGTATCTGATGAACCCTGGGTGACGCTTGCGGAAACCTCTGAACTTTCACTTGCACTTTCAGCAATGGGAAACGTCGACCTTTCAAAAATCGTATTTAACTGGATTTGTGATAGAACATATGAGGACGGATCGTACTGGTGCGGATTCACCTATCCGGATATCATTACCTGGCCGGAAGATAAAATTACGTGGAGTAATGCAGTTGTTCTTATGGCAGCGGATGCTCTCTATGAGCTTTCACCTGCCGGCTGCTTATTTAACCATCGCTTTTGGCATTCTATGCCCTTTTTGCCTGAAATAAAATAACCATTTTGAGAAAAGATCACCGGCCATATTTAATAAAAAAATTGTATTTAAGAATCCAGAATCTTTATGCGAGGCATTTTATTTTGCCGCAACTGGATTTTCTTGGACCGGGGTTTACCTTTATGAAACCCTGGCATGTAAAAATATTTGGTCCACGAATTCGTATCGGTGACTGCGCAACCATTATTGCCGAACCCGATAAAAAAGTCAGGATAGCGGTCTGGTCTGATCCCGAGCCAAAAGGATCCATTTCCATCGGAAACTATACCATGATCTGTCCGGGGGTCCGCATAGGGGCGGCAGAAGAAATTAGCATTGGCAATAACTGCATGTTTGCCAATAATTCGTATATCACCGATGCGGATTGGCACGGCATTTACAACCGAATCACCATCGGCAAGACTGCACCGGTCACACTAGCGGATAATGTCTGGATCGGCGATTCAGCCATTGTCTGTAAAGGCGTTGTCATTGGTGAAAACAGCATCATCGGCGCCGGTTCCGTTGTGGTCGGAGACATCCCGCCAAATTGTATCGCCGCAGGCAATCCTGCAAAAACAATTAAATACCTCGACCCTGAAGAAAAGATCATCAAAAGAGCCGGTTTATTTTCAAATCCGGAGGAGCTTTTCAAAGGGTTTGACAAATTTGACAAACTGCTTCTCAAGCAAAACAGTTTGCTGCAGTGGCTGCGCTGCTTACTGCTTCCTTCAAAAAACGACTAGCCCGCAATGATCATACAAAATATCTTTTCATGAGACATGCGGGCTTTTACTGTTTTGTTGGGTTCATCGCCCAATAAGCTGCAAAAATAAGGCATGAAAAAAGGGCAATCAGTCCGCTGATGAAAAATCCTATGGAGGCGTTGAATTGCTCATATAGAACACCGCTTAAGAAAAATCCTACCATTAACCCCAGGCCGTAGGTCGTCCCATTGTTGATGGCCTGTCCCAGCGTTTTGGTTTTATCCGGTGATAACAAATCGATAAACAGAATGCTGGCAATATGGAACATCCCGTATGTCATTGCATGTAGCAATTGGAGCAATAAAATAGCAAAAGGGGAACTCACATAACCGGTTAAAATCCATCGAATGGCTGCCACCATAAAAGATATGATCAACGCCTTTTCATAGGAGAGGTGTTTAAAAATCCATTTCGAATTGATCATGATCATGATTTCAGCGATAGAAGCCAGGGCCCAGGCAAACCCGATGAACATACTTCCATAACCCAGCGTTGCAAGGTGTATGGAAAAAAATCCATAATACATGCCGTGACTCACCAGCATAAGGAACGCACAAAACAAAAAAACCACCACGCGTCTACTTAAAAACGATTTCGCCCTTGAGAAAAAATCTTCATTTCCAGCCCGTATAATATTCGGCATTCTCATGGAACACGCCGCCTGAAACATGCTGCCTATAAAGATAACCCACAGGATGATTTTAATTGAAAACAGATCTATAAAATACCCTAAAACCATGACCATTGTGATAAATGAAATGGAACCCCAAGCCCTTATAGACCCGTAACTGTTTTTTTGTTCCCCCAGCATATCGATGGTAAAAGCTTCAAGGAAAGATATAATCGGCGCATAAAACAAACCATAACAACCCGTAATGAAAAATATGATCCAATAGCTTTCCGAAAAAAAATATGCGGTCCAAATACCGGTGCTCAACCAAGCGCACAGGACATATATCGGTTTGCGCATCTGAAATCGATCTGCAATCAGACTCCAGGCTATGGAGAAAACTACCAACACCATCGACCTTAAAGAAGATATTGCGCCGATTTGAATGCCGTTGAATCCGAGATGATAGCAATACAAATTAAAGAATGGCAGATAAACACCCGATACGCCGAAGTATACAAAATATTGTATTGCAATGGTCGCTCTGTACTGATCGTTTTTATCGTTGCTCATGGCTTTATCATATGGAATTTATATGAAATTCGCAAATTTTATCTTTACTTTACAAAAAATTGGGTTAATGTTAATTATAAAAAAATTCGGCAACTTGTTATGCGATATATTGCAACCATTAGCCGGGAGCTATAAATGGACTATATAAAAATACGTTTTAGCGATGAATTCAGCGAGTTAAACTCTAAATTTAGACGATCGGTCGAAGATGTTTTTCGCTCCGTAAGCCCCACATTTTGCCTCGGCGAGAGAACCTGGAAACCCCAGGTTGATATTTATGAAACAAACGAAGAAATTATCATCAGGGCGGAAATCGCCGGTGCGGACAAAGAAAGCTTAGAAATAGAAATCAGCAGCAGAGCTGTAAAAATTTCCGGTACCCGTGCTGAGTTGCCGCGCATCGATAATGCCACGTATCGCCTTGCCGAAATTCAGTATGGCAACTTTGAACGAATACTCTATCTTCCGGTGCCAATCGATACGGAAGTCGTGTCGGCATCCTATTCCAACGGTTTTCTTGAAATACGATTGGCAAAACAGCCGTTGGATAAAATTCATAAGGTTCCCATTTCTGAAGGGTAATAGACTTTCAATAAAAAGATCTTGATAACCCGCAATTTTCAGGCCAGCACCTTTGGAGGTACGTATGCCCGATCAGCAACATCTTGATTTAGACACAAAAAAACTTCCTGATACACTCCCGTTGCTACCACTTTATGATACCGTTCTTTTTCCCAAAATGGTTTTGCCGCTGGTTGTAATGCAAAAAGAATCGGTTCAGCTAATCGATGAAGCCATGTCCAAAGACCGAATCATCGGCCTTTTGGTTTCCAAAGCGACTTCGGATGAAAAAACATCAAAGAGGGAAGATCTCCATGAAGTCGGCACGAGCGCGTTGATACTTAAAATGGCGAAAACTGAGGACAATAGATCCCAAATCCTTGTACAAGGACTCGGTCGTTTTAAACTTGGCAGTTTTGTCGAGGAAAAACCGTATTTAATGGGAAATGTCACCCATATTCAAGAAAAAGAGATGAAAGATACGGAAACCGAAGCACTGATGTCCAATATAATTCAGCTTTTTACGAAAGTCGTGGATCTTTCCCCGGTGCTGCCGCCGGAAATCAGTTTAATGGCGAAATCGATTCAAGAACCGGGAACCTTAGCCAATATGATCGTCTCCAGCATCAATGCCACACCGGCGGAAAAACAGAAAGTCCTTGAAATCAATAATGTCAAAAAACGCCTCAAAGAGGTGACCCGACTGGTGAACCACCAGCTGGAAATTCTCGAGCTGGGGAATAAAATACAATCCCAGGTCAAAGGAGATATTGATAAAAGTCAAAGAGAGTACTATCTCAGGCAACAACTCAAAGCCATTCAGGAAGAGCTGGGTGAAAAAGATGAAACTAAGGTCGAAATTGACGAATATCGTACGAAAATAACTGAAAAAAACCTTCCCGAAGAAGCCCAGAAAGAGGCGCAAAGAGAGCTGAAAAGGCTCGAAAAAATGCATCCTTCATCAGCCGAATATACCGTGGCGGCCACCTATCTTGATTGGATAACCTCCTTGCCATGGAATGAAAGCACGGAAGACAACCTGGATATTAAGACGGCTCGAAAAGTCCTTGATGAAGATCATTTTGGATTGGAAAAAGCCAAGAAGCGTATTTTAGAATATCTTGCTGTAAAAAAGCTAAAACCATCTTCAAAGGGACCGATACTCTGTTTTGCCGGCCCTCCCGGTACAGGCAAAACATCTTTGGGAAACTCCATCGCCAGAGCTCTTGGGAGGAAGTTTATACGCATTTCCTTGGGTGGGGTGCGAGACGAAGCGGAAATCAGAGGTCATCGGCGAACCTATATCGGTGCATTGCCAGGTCGGATTCTTCAAGGAATTCGAAGGGCCGGTTCCAACAACCCGGTTTTCATGCTGGATGAAATTGATAAGGTCGGCAGTGATTTTCGCGGCGATCCATCGTCAGCTCTTTTAGAAGTTCTCGACCCTGAGCAGAACTTTTCATTTTCAGATCATTATCTTGATGTGTCATTTGACCTGTCTAAAGTCATGTTTATTACCACTGCCAACATTTTAGACACCATTCCACCGGCGCTGAGAGACAGAATGGAGGTGCTCCAGCTTTTGGGTTACACACAGGACGAAAAGCTCAAAATCGCCAACCGATATCTTATTCCCCGCCAGAGAAAAGCGCACGGTCTCTCTTCAGAACAGATTTCTTTTACCAACGGTGCGGTCCGGCAGATCATCAACGGATATACACGGGAAGCCGGATTGAGAAACCTCGAGCGGGAGATTGCCACCATCTGCCGGGGTGCGGCCAGTGAAATTGCCGAGGAAAAGGCAATCTCCCTGGCCATTAAGGTTGTTAATATCCCCAAATTCCTTGGGTCGATCCGATTTATTTCTGAAACCAAGACGCGGATTACCACGCCGGGTATCGCCACGGGGCTTGCCTGGACCCCGGTGGGCGGCGATATACTGTTTATCGAAGCCACCGCCATGAAGGGAAATAAGGGCCTGACCTTAACGGGCCAGCTTGGCGACGTCATGAAAGAATCGGCCACAACGGCCTTGAGTTTTATACGAGCAAATGCGACGTCTTTGGGAATCGACGAAGATTTTTTTGAGAAGAAAGATATCCACATCCATGTCCCTGCCGGTGCCATTCCAAAAGACGGCCCATCTGCGGGTGTTACCATTCTCACCGCGCTCATTTCGTTGCTAAGAAATCAAAGCATCAAAAAGGATCTTGCGATGACAGGCGAGATCACGCTTCGTGGACAGGTATTGCCCGTGGGCGGCATTAAAGAAAAGATTCTCGCCGCGCACAGAATAGGCATTAAAACGATCATTTTACCCAGCCAGAATGAAAAAGATCTGGAAGACATCCCTAAAAAAGTTCAAAAAGATATTCAGTTCCATTTTGTCGTCAAGATGACAGATGTCTTAAAAATCGCACTGGAACAACCGTGATTAGGGATTTAGCGTTAACATTACGAAAAAGCTGCAGAACCATCCTTTGTGTCATCTGGGTATTTGTTTTCCTAATACCCGGATGCACCAAATCCATCGCCCCAACGCCGACGCTTCCGGAAAAGCCCAAGCCTTACAGAGTCGGCAAAACATGGTATCAACCGGTATCGGATGCCAAGGGCTATAAAGAGCGGGGTATTGCTTCGTGGTATGGAAAAAAGTTTCATGGAAGAAAAACGTCCAGTGGTGAAATATACAATATGCATGCCATGACGGCGGCACACAAAACATTGCCTTTGGGAACCCATCTCAGCGTCATCAATCTGAATAACAACGAAAAAGTGGTCGTTCGAATCAACGACCGCGGACCCTTTGTTCGGGGAAGGATTATCGATCTCTCTTATTCTGCGGCCAAAAAGCTCGATATGATTTCAGCCGGAACAGCGCCGGTAGAAATTGTGGCGCTTGGCGCGGACACATCGATGCAAACCACTGCCAGCCGGACATCTCAAAATCCATCCATTGATTATTACAGCGGAAATTTTACGTTTCAAATCGGTGCCTTCAAAGACAAAAACAATGCCGTTCGGCTGAAACAGCAACTGGATGAAAGGTATCAAAACGTTCATATTACAGAATATGACTCAGGGCAGGATATACTTTATAGGGTTCGCATCGGAAAAGCATCGTCCCTCGAAGAGGCTGTTGCCTATGAAAACACACTTCTGCAGCACGGGTTCAAGGATGTTTTTATAATTGCAGAATAAACGCGCTCAAAATATTATTTTTTTAGACAGAGACGGAGTGATTAACCGGGATTCCCCTGAATACATCAAAAGCTGGGCCGAATTTCAATTCCTGCCGAGAAGTATCGCTGCCTTAAAAATTCTCAAGCAAAATTTCTTCCAAATTTTTATGGTTACCAACCAGTCGGCAATCAACCGTGGAATGATTTCTCTTAGCGAGCTGAATCACATTCATTCGAAAATGAAAGCGGAAATTGAAGCCGGCGGTGGCTCAATTCAGGATATTTTCTTTTGCCCTCATATTCCGCAGGATCATTGTTCCTGCAGAAAGCCCAAACCAGGTCTCCTTTTTTCAGCCCAAAAAAAATATCGTCTTACGCTATCAAGCGCTTACTTGATCGGCGACAGCGCCAAGGATATCGAAAGCGCAACCCATGCTGGCTGTGGAAGTGCCATACTCGTTAAAACAGGCAATTTTATCGAAGCAAAACGTATCCTGTCTGAAAAAAAGATTACGCCCGATTTTATCGCCGCGGATCTCTTCGATGCCGTTGAGTGGATCATACAGCGCCCGTTGCATCTAAAAAATTTTTAACAGCATCATGGGCAAAACGCACACGGCAACCACCATTGAAGGAGACATCGAACATATCACCTATTACAATTCCTACAATCATTTTACCTTCGTAAATAATTATGGTTCAGGTGAATTTTTTGGGAGAATTACAATTTACGAATCAAAAGGCTGCGGTTTTGGAATTTTAAAAAATTGAATTCCTTCTTTTTTGAGTGTTTTCTCTTCCTCTTCGGTGCTGACCCCTCTGATATTGCGAGGTTCTGTGACGCCGTAATGAATTTTCAATGCTTCCTTGGCAAAGTCACATCCCACATTATCAAAGTTTTTATCAACATAATCGATGATATCCCGGCCGATGTTTTTCAGATCCATTTCCTTGGAAATTTTATCGGGCGCGACCTGTTGGGATCCCTTTATGGCAAAGGTTGATGGTATCTTGGAAACCATGGTATCATTACAGACCGGACAGGTAATCAACCCCCTTTTCTTTTGGGTATCATATGCGCTGCTGTCCTCAAACCAGCCTTCAAACGTGTGTCCATTCATACATTTTAAATCAAATGCTATCATATCCTGAAAAATCCTGTTATGTCCTGTCTCCGATGGATTTTATCTTAACCTCTTCACATAGAAGAAAAAATTATCATATTCATTTAAAAATTAAAAGAAATTATTGACAGATTCTATCTTTTAAACTCAAAATATTATATTGTCGGCGACGAGATAATTCACAAGCAGTATCTGCCAGAGCGCTTAACCTTATCGGCAACCATGGAGATGAACAGCCATGATTCAAATTGCTTTTCGTTTGCTATTCGTTTTTATAAGTATTTTTTTACTATTTGTCGAGGCCCATGCCGAAACAATGTATGTCAGCGATAAGATGAAAATTACATTCCGGACAGGCCCCGGAAATGATCGAAAAATCATCTCACTTCTCAACAGCGGACAGCGGGCTGAAGTCATTCAATCCTCCGGCAATTGGGTACAGGTTCTGTTGCCTGACGGCAAAGAAGGATGGGTACTGAACCAATATCTTACAGCGGATGTCCCCTGTGGCATCGAAATTGAGAGCCTTCGGCAGGCACATCAAAACCTCAATACAGAAGCCGCCTTCCTGAAAGAAGAAAATATTGCGCTCAAGACCGACAAAAAAAATCTAACTGACACGCTGACAAAAAATAAAATAGAGTTACAAACCATCAAGACCCAATACGATACGCTTAAAAATGAATCTGTTCACTTTCTTGAATTAAAAGCAAAATATGAAAAGGCCGCTTTGGAACTATCGCGTCAGAAAAAAAAAGCGGATCAGCTTGATAAGGAATTAATCGATGCACTCAGGAACCAGCGTATCAAATGGTTTTTAGGCGGCGCCGGTGTTATGATCTTCGGTATGATTCTCGGTTTCAGCTCCAAACGAGAAAAACGGCGATCATCTTTATTATAGCTCTTGATGCGGCACTTTTTCATATTACAAAATAAAACCTGAGGGCTTCAATGAAAGATGCTTGTGACTTTTTAATCATCGGCAGCGGAATTGCCGGACTCACGTTTGCGCTTCGTGCAGCGGATTACGGTTCGGTTGCCATTATCACAAAAGAAGGCGTCATGGACAGCAATACTTCCGTTGCGCAAGGAGGTATCGCTTCGGTCTTTGATGAACTCGATTCATTCGATCTTCATATTCAAGACACACTCGCTTCCGGTGATGGTCTGTGCAATCCAGCCGTTGTCGAACTTGTGGTAAAAACTGCCCCGAGCCGTATTCAAGACTTGATGGACCTTGGCGTTAATTTCAATATCTTAAAACAACAAGACGCTGAAAACCGAATACCCCGGCTTGACCTGGGACGTGAAGGGGGCCACTCAAAAAAACGTATTGTCCACGCACAGGATATGACCGGAAAGGAAGTCGAACGCGTTCTGGTTGAACATGTGCAAAACCATCCGAATATAACCATTTTTGAAAACCACATCGCCATCGATCTCATCACCTGCTCGACACGTATGAAAAGAGGGATGGTCACAACGACCCATGAAGATTTTTGTTGCGGGGCCTACGTGTTGGACAAAATGATCAATCGGGTAATTACGTTCTCCTCTCAAATTACCCTTCTAGCCACAGGTGGTGCAGGCAAGGTATATCTCTACACCAGCAATCCGGATGTTGCGACAGGGGATGGTATCGCCATGGGATACCGGGCCGGCGCCACGCTAGCCAACCTGGAATTTGTGCAGTTTCATCCAACATGTCTGTATCATCCTGATGCCAAAAACTTTTTAATATCAGAGGCGGTAAGGGGAGATGGCGGCGTTCTCATTGACGGAGCAGGCAATTCTTTTATGGAAAAGTATGATCCAAAAAAAGATCTGGCATGCCGGGATGTCGTTGCCCGTGCAATCGATACCGAGCTAAAGAAAAGCGGCGCTGATTCTGTTTTTCTGGATATCTCCCATAGAGACCCGGCTTTTGTAAAAAATCGATTCCCGAATATTTATAAAAAATGCCTGCAACTCGGTTTCGACATGACCCTAGAACCCATTCCCGTTGTCCCGGCAGCTCATTACATGTGCGGCGGCATTGCAACCGATATTTTCGGCAAAACCGATATTCATCGGCTATTCGCCATTGGAGAAACAGCTTGCACGGGTCTTCACGGTGCAAACAGGCTTGCCAGCAATTCCCTCCTAGAAGCATTGGTGTATTCACATAGTGCATCCAAAGCGGCGATAGAAGATTTGAAAAAACCTGAGCTGAAATCGATACCCGAACTCCCGGTTTGGGACGAAGCCGGAACAACCGATAGCGATGAAGTGATTATGGTTTCTCATAATTGGGATGAAATACGTCGCTTGATGTGGAATTATGTCGGTATCGTGCGTTCAAACAAACGCCTCGCCCGCGCCAGACGACGGATTGAAATTATACAAAATGAAATCGAGGAATATTACTGGAATTTTAAAGTAGAACCGGGATTGATAGAGCTTAGAAATATTGCGACCGTCGCCGAACTCATCATCAAGTGTGCTTCTTACCGAAAAGAAAGCCGGGGCCTTCACTATAACATTGAATGCCCTCATAGAGATGATGACAAGTGGCAGAAAGACACACTGATTCGAAGGTCTTTTGTCGGGTAATCCCATGTATCTGCATAACTATTTGCTGAATTGAAATCCATTGACAATATCGCTTCTTGTATTATTTTTATTAACTAAACAGACAACCAGACTGAATATTGCCCATTCATATAGCAAAATAAGGAATCCATGGCGAATAAACGTGATTATTATGAAGTTTTAGGTGTCAGCCGAGATGCTTCGGATTCAGAAATGAAGACCGCTTATCGAAAGCTTGCCTTAAAATACCATCCTGATAAAAATCCTGGAAACAAAGAAGCCGAAGAAAAGTTCAAAGAAGCCGCTGAAGCCTATGAAGTCCTCAGAGATCGCCAAAAACGAGGGATTTACGATCAATTCGGACATCAGGGGCTGGAAGGATCCGGTTTTTCGGGTTTTGGTGGGTTTGAGGACATATTTTCCAGTTTTGGAGATATTTTTGAAGACTTTTTTGGCTTTGGCACAGGCAGTCGCTCCAATCGGAGCAGGAGGCAACGGGGGTCGGATCTTCGTTATGACCTGACCTTGTCTTTTATGAACGCCGTATTCGGAACTGAAACCGAAATAAATGTTGAAAAATTTGAAGCATGCCCGGTGTGCGAGGGTAGTGCTTGTGAACCCGGAACATATCCTGAAAATTGTGCCCATTGCAATGGGTTGGGTCAGGTTTCAAGAAGCCAAGGATTCTTTACCGTTCGAACCACATGCCCCCAATGTCGGGGCAACGGCCAAATCATTGCTTCCCCCTGCAGTCACTGCAAAGGAAGTGGACAGGTTCAAGCCAACAAGACCGTATCGGTTAAAATTCCAGCCGGGGTCGATACAGGATCCAGGCTTCGATTGACAGGCGAAGGAGAGACCGGTCAATACGGCGGCCCCCCGGGCGATCTTTATATTTTTATCAACGTGAAACCACATAAGTTTTTTTCACGGAACAATTCCGATATCATATGTGAAATTCCCATATCGTTTGTTCAAGCGGCACTTGGAGATGAAATTAAGGTACCGACATTGAATGGTAAAAAAACATTAAAAATTCCAAAAGGTACCCAACCGGGCGACGTATTCCGCTTTCAGAAAAAGGGTATTCCCTCTTTGCGAAACGGTTCGCGTGGCGACCAGTTTATTCGTGTTGCCATCAAAACACCGACCAATCTAAATAAAAAACAAGAATCCTTATTGAAAGAATTCGCCAGGCTGGAATCGAGCAGCCTGTCCAACAAACTCAAAAATATCTTTAAAAACGGATCTGAACGTGTTGCGCAATAATTCGACCGGCAAAGATGCTGTTACGCTTTGATAAAAGAAACAACTTAAGATGAAAGATTGTTGAAGCATGTATGAATTAAAAGTTGTAAGTCATTTTGCAGCCGCCCATCAGCTATCCATGGTCGCCGAAAAATGCGAAAATCTGCATGGGCACAATTGGAAGGTCGAAGTGTATGTGGCCGGTGAAAGACTTAACAATGCAGGGGTGGTGATGGATTTCGGTGAAATTAAGCGGCACCTTTCTGAAATAATATCCAGTCTTGACCATAAGTTTCTCAACGACCTGGTCTTGTTTCAGGCCAAAAACCCTTCTTCGGAAAACATAGCAAGGCATATCGCCATAGCCATGCAGGAAAAAATTGAAGACCCCTCTGTCCGCATATCCCGTGTCACCACCTGGGAATCAGAGGATGCCTCTGCAACCTATATTCCTTAAGAAGGATGGATTGTTTTCCAATGGGAAATCAGCTCATCCCGCAGGAAAATGGTGGACACATCCTTGACATGCCGTCGGATATTCGCGACGCCTCCCTCTTGTCGGTCAACGAGTATCACCGCTTTGACAACATGCAAGCCCTGTGAAGCAGCTCGTTCAACCGCTTTTATCGTTGATCCGCCTGTTGTTGCGACATCATCAACAATAACAACGTTTTCCCCGGCATTGAGATCCCCTTCAACCCATCGAATCAAACCATGATCCTTCTGGGTTTTCCTTATGGAAAAGGCCTTCAGCGGCTTTCCCATTAATTCAGACGTGTATGCAGTCGCTATCGCCAAGGGGTCTGCGCCGAACGTCAACCCCCCCACGCCCGCAGCATCAATGCGCTTCAGTTCATTGAATATCAGATGCCCCACGAGAAACATGCCCCTGGGATGAAGCGTTACGGGTTTGCAATTTACATAATATTGGCTCATCTTTCCGGATACAAGCTTAAAAGCAGGTGTTTCGCTGTATTGGAAAGACTTTCTGCAAAGAAGATCCATCAATTCATTTTTCATAAATTGCTTTCCTTTTTTAGTTTCGGTTGATTTTATTTTTGTCTTCAGGTAAAAAAAAACCTCCACCAAAATGGAAGAAGCGTTTAAATGGGTTTCAGTGGAGGTTTTGAGAAAGGAAAACTGGAGACAGCACTCCTTTAGCTCGAATTCCTTTTATCAATTATGGCGGCTCAGGTCAAACCAAAACCCAAAACAATTTAATTCTCAATTATAGGATCCGTTGCAATGATTGAAAAAAAAATACCCATAATTGTTTTTTGCCTGTTGATCATTTCATTTTTCGGCATGCCCAATATGCTTTTCGCCGATGAAATCAAAGCACCCCTCTCTTTAAAAACAGTTATTCTTAACGCCCTGGACGCCAATCTGGGTATTGAAAATACGAGACTCGAAACAAACGCAGCCCTGGCCAAGAGAAATGAAAGCCGCACGTATTTTTATCCCACGTTCAATGCCACCTATCAATACCAAAGAAATGAAGAGGAAATCAGCAGCCCATATCTTGGCGTCATCACGCCGGAAGAAGAGTATACGTTCATCGCTTCGGTTACCCAACCGCTGTTTGCCGGGTTTTCTGTGTTGAATCAGTATAAAATGACTGAATTGGGACTAAGCTTGGCTAAAATGAATGAAAAACTGGTCAGACAAAATATCATTCTTCAAGCTACCAAAGCCTATTATTTGATTTTGAAGGCAAAAAAACTCGTTAACGTATCCAAAGAAACAGTCAAGCAAATAACCGCTCAAAAAGATGTGGTCAACAACTTTTACAAGGTCGGTATGTCTCCGTTAAACGATCTTTTAGAAGCAGAGGTTTTGCTGGCCAACGCAAAACAGAAAGTTATCCGTGCTCTCAACGATCTGGAATCTGCAAAATCTCAGATGAACCTAATACTGAGAAGACCCATTGATCAGACCATCGACGTGGTTGATATATTGAGCTATGACCCGTTTGCGTACGAATTGAGCTATTGCCTGACGCAAGCAGATGAAAACAGACTGGAGATACAAATCGCCAACATGGAAATTGAGCTGGCTGAAAAAGATATTGAATTGAGCAAAAAAAATTATTACCCAACCGTCAGCCTGCAAGGCAGCTATTACAGATTTGGTACAGAGTGGGATGTGAACGGCGGTGACGGCATCTCCGACGAGAGCACCTGGGATATCAAAGCCGTTGCTTCTTGGAATTTCTGGGAATGGGGAAGATCTTCTTACGGGGTCCGTGAAAAAAAGAGTCGTTTATCTCAAGCGCTTCTGAAAAAATCGCAGATTCAGGATGAAATTCATTTCAAAGTCAAGCAGGCCTTCCTGGACATGAAAGCTGCTGAAATGAACATTCAAACAGTGGAAACCGCCATTGAGCAGGCCAAAGAAAATTTTAGGATCAATGAAGAACGCTACCAGGAACAGGTGGCAACCTCAACCGATGTTTTGACCGCCCAAACACTTCTTACCTCTACCATGACCAACTATTACACCGCACTGTATGATTTCAAAACAGCTAAAGCCTCGCTGTTCAGAGAAATGGGTCAGGAAATTGTTGAATGAAAAAAGCAGAAGATGCGATAATCCGAATGTTCAATGTTCACAAACGCTTCAGCTCCAAACCTGCCCTCATCAACATCACCCTGGATATTTTTAAAAATGAATTCATTTTCCTGACCGGACCGAGCGGCGCCGGCAAGTCCACCCTTTTGAAACTCCTCTATCTGGGAGAACCCATCTCAGAAGGACAGATCTTGATCGACGGCATGAATCTCTCCAGAATATCTCGCAGCAGGGCGCCGATTCTAAGAAGGAAACTGGGCATTGTCTTCCAGGATTACAAATTGATCCCGAGCAAAACGGTATATGAAAATATTTCGCTTGTCCTTGAGGCAAGGAATTTGAATGGCCGATTTATTCAGAAAAAAGTAAACAGCGTTTTGAGGACCGTTGGTATGGAAGGGCGGCAGAAGTCTTTTCCGCTCAGCCTATCGGGCGGTGAGCAGCAAAAAGTCGCCGTTGCCCGTGCCATCGTGGGGGATCCCAAAATAATACTTGCAGATGAACCAACCGGAAGCCTCGATGCAGAATCGGCAGATACCATTGTGACGCTGTTAAAAACATTTCATAGGCGTGGAACCACTGTCTTGTTTGCAACACACGACACATCGCTTCTTCGGGAAAAAAACACACGTATCGTTCAACTCAAGCAGGGACGTATCGATGCGACACCCTAACAGGCCGTCATTCAAATGATCACACTCTTTATCAAAAAAGCCTTTCAAGATATCGTAGCAAACCGTTTTCTCAATACGATAACGATAATTACCATCGGGCTTTCCGTTTTGATTGTAAGCTCTTTTGCGCTTTTTTTTCTAAACGCGGATGCGGTATTGAATTCCTGGAAAAAGGGCATCCGCGTTCTCATATACCTTAAACCTGAAGCCGACAAGGCTTCAATAATGTCGCTGCGGCACCAGATTCAAAACATGCCGGGAATTCAAGACCTTCGCTTTATTTCCAAAGAAGATGCGCTGTCCCAACTTAAAGACCAGATGAAACATCAATCTTCACTTTTGGAAAACCTGGAAGACAACCCGCTGCCCGATGCTTTCGAGATTCGACTTCCTGCAGCCTCGCAGGAGATGCATGAAATAGACGCATTGGCAAAGAAAATCGAAGCCATTCCATTGGTTGATGAAGTGGAATACGGACAACACTGGATCGAACGATTTACAAACATCCTCAACCTTTTCAAATTTTCAGGATATACCATGGGCGGCCTTTTCGTCATTGCAACACTCTTTATCATTGCCAATACCATCCGGCTTGTCCTTTATTCGAGAAAAGAGGAGGTCGAAATCATGCGCCTTGTCGGCGCAACCGATCGGTTCATAAAAATGCCGTTTTATATTGAAGGGTTCGTGTTGGGCGCTCTGGGCGGTATTTTCGGTTTAATAGCACTTTTTGCCGCCTATCAATTCATCCTTACAAAATTTCAACCAAATTTATCGATCGGTTTGTTTGAAATTGGATTTCTTTCTCTCAAACATTTTTTCTATATCATTTTCGGCAGCATGCTTATCGGATGGATCGGTTGCTTTCTTTCTTTGAAGCAGTTTTTAAAAAAGTAGAAAACGCGATGACCACACACTGTACTCGACACCTTTCATTTCGGTTTTTCTTAATTTTTTTTGGTCGATCCAATCACCCACGCAGACAATCAACCTTGAAAATTCTATCGATTTATTTTTTACTTTTCATCTGTACCGGTCCACATTTACTCATGGGCCAATCCGAAACAATCGAAACCCACGAAAAAGATGTCGCCGAATTTTCAGAAAAAGAAACTGAAATCATCAATGAAATGCATCAACTAGATCTTGACCTCAACAATGCAAAAAAAAAAGAGACCCAGTTGAAAACGGAAATTCAAGAATTAGCCGAAAAGATCAATGAAAACAACATGATTTCCAAACCCCTCGGGATTAAAATAAAGCAGAATGAAGTGGTTGCATCCCAGCGCCTGATTGCGCTGTATAAATTAATCCAGCTCGGACAACTTAATTTCATGGCGTCTGCAGATACAATTTATGAATTTTTCAACCGCAAGGTTGTTTTGGAAATCATACTGGAACATGATGAACGCATTCTCACGGCTTTGACGGAGAACAAAACTAAACTAAACCGGATCCGCCAGAATCTGCAAACTCAAAAAATAAAAAAAGCCGAGTTGGAAGCCGATTTAAACCAACAGATTCAAAGTATTTCCGCTCAAATGGAAAAAAGGACCAGCTTGCTAAAAGACATCCGTAATAAAAAGTCATTGGCACTGGCGGCCATTGAATCCTTAAAGGCATCAGCCGATGCGCTTAATGAAACACTAAGTGGGTTTAAAAAAGAATTCCCGGGTAAAAAACCATACGTGAATGCTTCGCCGCAACATTTTTCAGATTTAAAAGGGTTGCTAATCATGCCGGTTGAAGGTAAGATAATAGACCTTTTTGGGCCCTATACGAATACCAAATTCAATATCGTGAATTTCCGAAGCGGTATTAATATCAAAGCGGAAAGAGGCGAGCCCATACATGCCGTATATAAAGGCATAACGCTTTTTGCCGATTGGTTTAAAGGATACGGCAATTTAATCATCATCGATCACGGCGACCATTATTATACCCTCTATGCGCATGCTGAAGAATTATTCAAAGAAAAGGGGGCCCTGGTGGAAGCCGGCGAAGTCGTCGCCACTGTCGGCGATACAGGTTCCATGGACGGACCCATCCTTCACTTTGAAGTCCGCCATCATGGGAAACCGATCAATCCACTGCCGTGGATCCATCGAGGATAAAAGGAGAACCAATGAATAAGACTCAAAAAAGCCGCTTTAAGGTGTGGTTTACAGTAGGAATCGTTATTCTTGCCTGCACGATTGGTGCGGGTTTCTACCAGAATATCTCGGCTGAAAGCGACGAAATATATAAAGGGCTGAAACTCTTTTCTGACGTCATTGATCTGATAGAGAAAAATTACGTTGATCCTGTTGATACAAAAGATCTTATCGAAAAGGCCATACAAGGCATGGTCGGCAGCCTGGACCCTCACTCGGCATTACTTGCTCCCGATGATTTCGAAGAACTGCAGATAGACACGAAAGGAAAATTTACCGGAATCGGTATTCATATCACCATGCGGGATGGATTCGTAACGGTTATTTCCCCGATTGAAGGTACACCCGCTTATAAAGCCGGGATCAAAGCGATGGATAAGATCGTAAAAGTCGATGATAAACCCACTACTGATTTAAAAGATGCCGTTAACCGGATGAGGGGTCCAAAAGGAACAACCGTCGTTATCACGATCCTACGAAAAAATGAGCCGGATCCAATAGATTTCACGTTGGTCCGTGATGTCATTCCCATTGACAGCGTCAAAGCGGTCATGATCAAACCAGGGTACGGTTATGTTTGGATAACCAACTTCAGGGATCAAACCACAGACGATTTAACAGCAGCACTGGATAAAATGGAGACAGATGTTTCTCCATTAAAGGGCTTGATTCTCGATCTAAGGGATAACCCGGGGGGGATACTGAATCAAGCCATCAGTGTATCGGACCTCTTTATAGAAGAGGGCATCATCCTTACCATAAAAGGCCGATTGGATAAACACACCAAAATCTTTAAAGCCAAACCCAATACCATCAAGAGACCATATCCCATCGTCGTCCTCATCAACGGCGGAAGTGCCAGCGCTTCGGAAATTGTTGCCGGTGCGCTTCAAGATCACAAACGAGCGCTCCTGTTAGGAACACCTACTTTTGGCAAAGGTTCCGTTCAAACGGTTGAAACATTAAGAGATGGTTATGGTCTTAAATTTACCATTGCGAGATATTATACACCCAGCGGCAAGTCTATTCAGGCCAAAGGTGTGTTACCGGATATCACCGTTAACCAAGTCGTTATGGATGCAGCTGAGGCAAAAGACCCGACAGAAAGACAACTTAAAGAAAAAGATTTAAAAAATCACCTGGAATCAAAACCACTGAAAGACCATCAGCAAAAAGACAAATCCAAGGAAACAAACGAGTCTTTAGAAGATATCTCTCAGTTACAGACCTTGCTTTTGGAAAAACTCTTTAAAGACAATCAGGCAATGCGCGCACTGGAAATTCTTGTCAGCTACGAAATCTTCAAAGACCTCAATAATGGCTAAAGCACCAAAAAAAAGAACTAAAAAAAAGACACCGCCAAAAAAAAGGAACACTCAAAAATTACAATTTTTTAAGATCCTTATCGGGATGTTCATTGTAATTGCCCTTGTCGTTCTAGCCGGTTTGCTCACACGCTCTCTGATGCTTAAAAAGCACCCAATCGATTCAGTGGTGCGCCATCAATTGTCGGGGCAGAACGGCACACAAAAACTGACCTTTGAAATTTACCCAAAAAAGGATACCCCGTCTAGCAAGCAGAAACAAAGACCAGAGACGCCGTTTACAGGAAATCTTCCAAAAATCGCGCTTATTGTCGACGATATCGGTTATGATTCCAACATTGCGAAAAAATTCATCCTTCTGAATACGCCCCTTACGCTATCGATTCTCCCGCAAAGCCCCCAAAAAAATCGAATTGTGCGTCTCGCGCTTGCAGCTGAACTCGATATCATGTTGCATCAACCCATGGAACCGAATGAATATCCAAAAGTCAACCCAGGTCCTGGTACGCTCTTAACCACCATGACGCCCGATGAACGTATTCGCCTTCTGACAGAGAACCTGGATGAAATGCCGAATGTCAAAGGTGTAAATAATCACATGGGCTCAAGAATGACGGCTAACTCGGATCAAATGCGGCAAATATTCTCGGTCCTGAAAAAAAGGGGACTTTTTTTTGTTGACAGCCGAACCACGGCACAGACTGTTTGCAAAATGTCCGCCCAGCTTTTGCACGTTCCTTTCGGCGAACGAGATGTATTTATCGATCATAAACACCAAACTGCTTTTATTGAAAAACAGATGCGTGAGCTCGTGCGCATTGCGCGGTCTCACGGAGAGGCTATCGGAATTGCACATCCCCATGCAGCAACGCTTCATGTCCTGCAAAAATTGATTCCGGAACTGAAAAAATCCGTCGCCTTTGTCCCTGTGTCAGAATTGGTAAGGCCTGTTGGCTGATATCGAAGATTCTAAACTGTATCGGCATGAACGGTGTGCCTTGTCTAAGCGCATCGGCAGCAGCTATCGACCGGAAACAATGGCAACCCACTCATTTTCCTTTTGTATCTCTAAAATTTTGAATCCCTGTGTCTTCATTTTCGCTATGATGCCTTCACTGTTCTTTTCAATGATCCCCGAACAGATAAACATACCCGTGGCCGATAAATTCATGATTACAGAATCAAGCAAGGTCAGAACCTCTTGCGAAAGGATATTGGCTGCGATCAGATCAAACCGCTTCTTAACGCCGTCAAGCAGATCGCCTGTTTTTAATTGAAATCGTTTCTTTGGCACATTGTTTATGACCAGATTTCTTTCTGCAATTTCTACTGCCATTTCGTCGTTATCAATACCGCATAACGTGTCAGCGCCCAATTTTGCCGCAACAATCATCAGAATTCCGGATCCCGTACCAATATCCAAAAACGTATCTCCTTTTTTGAGGTATTGTTCGATCAGGCGAATACACATGGCAGTGGTGGGGTGCGTACCCGTACCAAACGCCATGCCGGGATCAATTTCAACAACCACCTCCCCCGGCTCCGGTTCATAGGATCTCCATGTCGGTTTCACCGTAATGCGCCGGGTAATCTTTTCAGGCCAGAAAAAGGTTTTCCACGATTCAGCCCAATTCTCTTCATCGATTCGCGCGTAATCAATTCGGCAGTGAAACCCGAATTCCTTTTCCATAACACGGAGTCGTTGCTCGAGGGATCTTAATTTCTCCTTTGACGACCTTGTGTCCGGAAAATAACCAGAAACGCAACACGTATCAGGAGGGCCCGCGGCATCCTCCCCCCATGCTTCATCGGGTGATAACGCAGGATCATCTATAACAACACCTTTGAGCCCGAGATCGAAAAAAATAGTTGAAATCAGATCGGCTGCCTTTTCGCAATCATCGAAATCAATGCTGACTCTGGCTTCTATCCATTCCATGGCCATATAAATCAAAAAGCCTCTTTGGGTGGGTTGAAATATCCGTATTTAATTTTCGGGAAAACCCGATGGACCGCCTGGAGCAGGTTCTTCATTCCAATGGGTTTTCCGCTGAAGGCGGCCCTGTTCATGATTTGCCAGTATTTAGCCGGGTCAAAATTCATGTTTCGCCATTGAATCATCTGCGCACTTTCCTTGCTTAAAAATAAAAATAGGCTGTCGATTTCTTCCGGTACGTCTGTAAATCCGGGTAAATTTAAATAGTTAATGGCCACATGCTTCCCGTTCTCTTTTGCCATGCGGATGCTTTCCATGACATCGTCAAACGTATATCCCTTTGGCCGAAAATATGCGTTGTAACAAGTGCTTCTCATGCTGTTGATGCTGATGCGAACGCTGTCGAGTCCGGCTGCAAACAGTCGTTGGAGAACCATCGGCAAGCTGCCGTTGGTATTCATGTGAATCGTGCCCCGATCTGTTTGGGCGCGAATCAACCGGATGGCCGGTTCTATCACCTTTGCCGCCAACAGTGGCTCTCCCTCACACCCCTGACCAAAACTGACGATGCTTCGTTTGACCCGGTTAATATGTGTCAGCGCTATTTCTGCAATCTCCTCTGGAGAAGGTGTAAACCTGATCCGCTCCTGACTGCAGCAAATTTCTTGATCCGTTTGAAGCGATAAACACCCAAGGCATCTGGCATTACATGTTTCTGCAGTGGGTAACGGCGCTTCGTAACGTCCCAAAAAAAAATTTTTCCCGGCAGGGCAGCCATAGGCCAGCGCGCATTTTTCAAGATGGTGCCTCAACCGGTTTTCAGGAATTTTTTCCCGCATTTTTTTCACGCCGGCAGACACATCCCTTGCTTTCATCAATCGTAGATCTTGTCGTCTTTCGCGGTCCACTTGTATAACGGCCGATCTAAACTTCCCCCGATCCCAGCCGACAGCGCCATATGAAAAGAGGGGCAGCGGCGCCGTCCCTCTTTTTTCCTGATAAGCGCTTATCAAAGCGGCAACATACCCGGGTGAATTAAACGCGGCAACGGGAAATATCGCCTCTGACGGCCGGTATGGATTTTTATCCAGCGTTTCAAAACGATTCCTTTGAATATGGTAGAGAATCGGCCTTCTCTCCGGCAGAAACATGAGTTCACTGCCAAAAGGCATATTGCTGGTTTCGTAAAACTTCAGTGGCGTTAAGTCGGAACCAGCCATGCCGACTGCGGCGTATCCCTTTAGCTCAAAAATCTGTCCCCCGGAATCCGCAACAACCGCGGTTATCCATCGCTCAGTGTCATTATGCATCTTTTTTCAAGCCGCCAAAAATTATCCAAAATAAACATGCTTCGTAATATGGCCCAACTCAGGAAAAATCAAGGCCTTGCAAGCGAGTTTACAGGCTTTCAAACTTCCCGGCATACAAAAGACAGCTGTTTTTCCAACGATGCCGGCTGTTGCCCTGGACATGATCGCGGCGGAATCGATCTCCTCAAAGCTCAATTGCGCAAACAGCGGAGCAAATGCCGACAGTTCCTTATCAAATAATGGCCGTACCGCTTCGATGGTCACATCTTTTTTGCTGATGCCGGTGCCGCCCGTTATGAGAAGGGCATGTGGATTCATCTTTTGGATAACGTCGGT
>CAYTAQ010000032.1:0-10596 GCA_964435695.1 uncultured Desulfobacterales bacterium
CAATTCGGGAAACTGGCCACCGAAATGGGGCTTGCAGACATCTTCAAGGAAAACGATCCCCCATCAATCCTCGAAACACTTCAACTGTCTGAAAAAGGCAAGGAATGGTTCGGGAAATTCATGAATTATATGGAGACCGACGAGATCGGGGGCTGGCGGATGAGGCGTTTCACCGACTTTACCGAACCCTACTGGCTTGAGGATCCGGCTACCCCCATAGGACTGGTTAGGGATTATGTCATCAGGGGTACCAGCTATGATCTGGAGGCTACCAGGGAAGCGTTGGCGCAGAAAAGGGAGTCTGCGATCGCCGCCTTCCTGGAAAAGGTTCCTCCGGATGAAAAAGATCTTTGGGAGGGGCTCATCCGGCTCTCCGGGAAGGCCAGTTCATACAGTGAAGAACATAATCTCTATTGTGAACTCATGACGCATGCATTTATGCGACGGGGCTATCTGGCCATGGGGAGAAGGCTTGCGGAGAAGGGAACGATCGATACACCTGAAGATATCTTCATGTTGAACCCGGACGAAATTGACCGGGTGATGCTGGTCCCCGAATATCATGATATGCGCTGGATTACAAAGAGGCGCAAGGCCGCATGGGAGGAATGGTGCACCAGACCGAATCCGCCGATGCTGACCGAACGCTCCGGCCCTGAGGAAGCAGTGGGCATGGATCTGCTGCCTTCGGGAGATGCGATGGCCATCAAAATCGTCCTCGGGGAATTGCCCGAAGTAAAACCGGAGATGAATGCGGACCTCTGGGGGCTGTGTGGCTGTGCCGGGGAAGCCGAAGGAATTGCCCGCGTATGTTTTGTTTACGATGATCTGAAGAAGGTGCAGCCGGGCGAAATCCTGGTCTGCCCCAGCACCAACACGGCCTGGTCATCCGTGTTCGGTATTGTCAAGGGTGTCATAACCGATGCCGGTGGGACCCTGTGCCATGCGGCCATCATCGGGCGAGAATACGGCGTGCCGACAATCATCAACACCCGTGAGGCCACGGCAAAGATCAAGAACGGACAGCGGATCAGAATGAGCGCAGCCGATGGTGCCATGTTTGTCCTTGATAAATGAAGACCCACACCCCAGTCCCACCGACATAAAGTGGGACTGGGTTCATCATGGAAGTTACCGAAGACTTTCCGGTTGAGCTGCCTAGCCCCTGTAACCCACCGGGAAAAAATTGATTCCCATCTGACTGTAAATTGGTCCCAGATCATTGTAGTCCGCAACAATTTCATCATTGCCATGAAAAAAGAGTATGGTGGGCGCGGATGTATTTGCAGCGTGAAAGCGGGCTCCCACTGCAATATCCGCTTCCACAAGGATAACAATTTCCCTCCCGGCTCCTTCATCTACGGTGTTCACGGTTTCTGTATGCGGATGGAATAAAAACTTTCATTTACATCGAAAACGCAAAGCTAACAATATGTTGTATGGGCATGGTTATTGACAGATTTCACCACTTCTGCCATATTCGAATCAGAAAAAGCAAGTTTCTATTATTTTTAGTTAAAAAGGAATCGAGCATGTAATAAACCCCTTGTTTTCTCGGAAACGAAATCAGGGCTTTTTTTGCCGTCAGACAATAGCTATATGGATATCCAGAACCTGACAGATTTCATTCGAAAAATACCGCTCCTTTCGATCTGTACGGACGAAGAACTGGCTGGGTTTATTAAAACGGCCGAGCTAAAATCCTACGGTGTCGGCGAGTCTGTTTTTGAGCAGGGGACGGTTGGAGACCGGTTTTATATTGTCTACAGCGGAAAAATCAGAATTCTGCACACGAATCACCTGAACAAGGAAGTCAATCTCGGTTTAAGGGGCAGAGGAGACCATTTTGGTGAAACCGCACTTGTTACTGAACGTCCTCGCAACACCACCGCCCGGGCTTCGGAAGACAGCGTTCTAATTGTATTTGATCGAGAAGCCTTCAATCGATTTCTCTTCGCCAAGCCCGAATTAAGACAGGAATTCGATAAATTCATCAAATACACATCGATCTATCATTTTTTAAAGACCTGCAGCGACCTGTCAGTGGCATCCCCCAAGGAGCTTCAATCCCTTACCCGGCAGTTCAAGCTGGAATTTTTCAAAGAGAATGAAATGGTTTTCCGTCAGGGCGCTGAGCCGGACAAGTTTTATCTCATCGAAAGCGGCAAGCTCAAGGTTGTGCGTTGGGAAACCGAACGTCCTGAAATCATCAATTTCATGAGAGAGGGACAATTCTTTGGTGAAAAGGCCCTCATTGAAGACAGTGTTCGGTATGCGGATGTCGTGTGCCTGACAGATTGTACGCTTTTCTCTATGAGCCGGGAAGCCTTTGATTCCCTGGTGCTTGAATCACCCAAACTTAAAAAGGTCATCGAGGACCGAATACAATCCTACCACACCGATGGACCGCCGGTCGCCTACCAGGAACTGATCAAACAGGAACTGGCCGCGACTAAAACAATCACCGTTCAACAAGAAACACCCTCCGATAAAATCGAGACGGCTGCCGAGAGAAAAAAGACCGCTAAAAAGCAGACGTCCCGCTATCGACGCCATTTTATTTTTCCGTTCATACGGCAGCACGATGAGATGAGCTGCGGCACTACCTGCATCATGATGATTGCAAGATATTACGGAAAAACTTTTTCCGCCAGTCGGCTTCATGAACTGGCCCATGTTGATTTAAGCGGATCTTCTATGGCCGATCTGGCTGCCGCTGCGGAACAGCTCGGTTTTTTAACCCGGGGTTTCCGGCTGAGCTATGAAAGCCTTATGTCGGTGATGCTTCCCTGCATCGTGCATTGGCAAGGCTATCATTACGTGGTGGTCTATAAAATCGATCGTCGGCATATATGGGTATCTGATCCGGCCCTTGGAAACCGACGGTACACCCGGAAATACTTTGAGGAAAACTGGAAAGGCATTACCCTGACGATCGAGCCCACGGCATCTTTTGACGAGCAGAGCGAAGACACCTCTTCATTGAAAAGATTCTTTCAGTTTTTGAAGCCCCATAAAACCATATTGATGGAAATCTTCATCGCATCACTTCTGCTCAATCTGTTCGGACTGGCCACGCCTATTTTTACCCAGAACATCGTAGACAAAGTACTCATCCACCAAAACATATCCATGCTCAACATCCTGCTCATCGGCATGTTGATTGTTCTGGTGTTCAGGATTCTCACAATTATCGTGCGCCAGTACCTTATCATCCACACCAGCATGAAAATCGATCTGAAAATGCTGACGGTATTTTACAAACATCTGCTGTCGCTTCCGCTAGGATATTTTAAGGTGAGAAAAATTGGTGACTTCATTTCTCGTTTCAGTGAGAACACCAAGATCCGTAATTTCCTCACCAACACCGCTCTGAGCATCGTGCTCGACACCTTTCTCATTGTCGTTTATCTTTCCCTGATGTTCTATTACAACGTCCAGCTTACCTCGTTAGCCATCGTATTTATTCCTCTTTTCATTTTAATGACCCTCGGATTCACGCCCGTATTAAAGAAATTGAATATTGATGCCTTTGCTGCCAGAACCGATTCCGGGTCTCATCTTATCGAGTCCATCCAAGCCATCGATACCATCAAGGCCATGAATCTGGAACATACCATGCGTTGGAAATGGGAAGACAAATTTGTCAAAAGTCTCAACATCGACTTCCGGCTGCTCAATACTACCATGTATTTCAACTCCCTGGGTGAGTTTATAGCGGCACTCAGTTCCACGGTGATTCTCTGGTACGGCGCCCACAAGGTTATCCAGCAGGCCATGAGCGTCGGAGAATTGATGGCATTCATGGCACTTCTGGGAAGTGTCATCACCCCGATCAACCGCCTCGTCTCTGCCTGGGACAATATTCAACAGACCCTGGTTTCCGTAGATCGGTTAAATGATGTGTTTTCGGCCAAGACCGAATTCCCGCAGTCCATGGAAGAAACCACGGAGCTGGTGCTCAGGGAACCCAGAGGCGAAATCGAATTCGAAAATGTCTTTTTTCGCTACGGCGGAGAGGAGGATCCCTACATTCTTTCCGGTTTGAACTTCAAGGTTTTGCCCAGCCAGACCGTCGCTATCGTAGGGAGAAGCGGATCCGGCAAGACCACCCTGGTCCGCCTGATTGCCCGTTTCTACGATGTCTCCGAAGGAAAAATCACCATAGATGGCTATGATCTGAAAAACATCAACCTCACCTCCCTGCGAAAACTGGTTGGATTTGTACTGCAGGAAAATCATATCTTCAATGCAACCATTCGTGAAAATATATCCATTGGTGATCCGGACGAAAACATCGAAAAAGTGATTGAAGCTGCTAAAATGGCCAATGCCCATGATTTTATCACCAGTCTGGGGCAGGGATATGACACGCGTGTCGGCGAGAGCGGCCTGCAACTGTCCGGAGGGCAGAAGCAGCGGGTCGCCATTGCGAGAGTATTGTACCATAAGCCCAGAATTATCATCTTTGATGAAGCCACCAGTTCGCTTGATACCGAATCGGAACTGGCTATTCAAAACAACCTCAGCACGGTGTTGAAAGAAAAAACCGCCATTGTCATTGCCCACCGGCTGAGCACCATTCGAAATGCCGACAAGATTTTTGTGCTCGACAACGGAGAAATTATCGAACAGGGCAACCATGAAAATTTGATGGCGAAAAGGGGACTGTATCATTACCTGAACCATCAACAGTTGAATTTTTAAGGACAGGGGCAGATGCCGAACAGACAAGACGATCCGTCCGAAGAACTTCTCAGCGGTGCCTACGAAGAAGTACCTACTGAGGCGTCTTCTGAAAATTATTTGGTCGCCCAAAACCTGCAGCGCATGCCCTCAGTCTATTCCCGGGGGATCCTGTACATTATACTGCTCTTCATTGTGGCTGCTTTTTTCTATTCCATTCTCAGCAAAATCGATGTCGTGGTTGAATCAAATGCCGTTGCCCGGCCGGTGTCGCACATGATGAAAATCTTGTCCGATCGAGACGGATACATCGAAAAAATTTTCATCACCGAAGGACAGGACGTGAAAATAAACGACTCACTGTTTCTGCTACGCTCAAAGGAAATTCTTACGTATCAGGCAAAAGTGGATGAGTTGCGCCGCGCCATCCCCCTAAAACGACAATCCTACAAAACCCAGGTCGCCTCGGTCCTGGAAGAGTTGTCTCAGCTTCAGGAAAGCCATCGAACATTCATCAGTTTGAGGACCCTCGAACTCGAGCAGAATCATCTGGCCCTACAGGGCATCGATTCCGAAGAAAAATACTGGCGGCAGGAAATTGCGCTCTATTCGGAGGAGCTGGATCGAATTGAAACACTGTACCAAAAAGGAGTTATCTCGGTGAGGGAACTCAATTTTTCGAAAGTCAGAGTTGAAAAAGCACGAACCGAGCTGGAAAAAATAATCTCGAAGAGGCAGATTAGCTCAAAGAAAGATGACATTATTCAAGAGGAAATGGCCGAGAAACAGGCCGAAATTCGATCCAGAACACAGATTCTGGAAAAGAAGATCGACAACCTCAGGCTGGAGCTTGAAACGACTTTGAACAGCATGCGCAACGAGCTTGACATGAACGAAAAAAAACTTTCCATGCAAGACCAGTCCTCTTCAGATCATGAGGCCGATGCCGAAAAAACGGTTCGGTCGGAAAATTCGGGGATTATCTCCGAGCTTTTTTTTCGCAATGTGGGTGATTATGTCCGGAAATCGGATCTGCTCTGCACAATTTTGCCGAACAACCAGCCGCTTTATATGGACATCACCGTGGCCAACAAGGATATCGGGTTTATCAAAGTGGGGCTGCCGGTGAAATTCAAATTTGACGCTTTTCCCTATGTCGACTACGGCGTGCTCGGGGGCCAGGTGACCTCCATATCACCTGCCGCAGTAGAAGATGCCAAGCAGGCAATGGTATATCGGGTTCACGGTATTTTGCTTGATCGGCAGTTTATCATTGGCGGGCAACCGTATGCGGTCAAACCCGGAATGACGGCCATCGCCGAAATCATCACCGAAAAAAGAAGCATTTTTTCGCTGATATTTCAAAAGCTAAAAAAATAAAGTACGCGGCTGGGCTGCGTGAAGGAAGGAGAAGGCTTTGAAAATAGATTATCTTAAAGGGTCTTTTACCGCCGATGAGGTTATCAAATATCTGAATCTAAGCGGACAGGGCAGCGCAGTATACGCCGACATGATTCGGGATCGGGAAGTCGTCAAAAAAGCCAAAGCGCTTTCCTTGAAGGTATCGGATGAAGCCCTTCAGCAGTTTGTGGACAATTTCAGAAGTTCCTGGGGGATGTACAGTGCCGAGGAAACCATGGGCATGCTTGATCGGTCCGGTTTGACCATCGACGATCTCGAAGGATTCTGCATGGCAGCCCTTTTGAGCGAAACTCTAAAAAACCACCTGGCAGACGATGTCACCATCGAAGCTTACTTTGTCAATCGCCGCTCCCGATTCGACCGGGCGCGCCTATCCATGATTGTGGTTGAAAAAGCGCAGCTGGCCAATGAGCTGATTATGCAGGTGACCGAAGATGAAGCGGATTTCCATAGGCTGGCAAGACGGTATTCCATCGACCAGGATAGCCGCTATGCCGGAGGTTATGTGGGAGTCATCACCCGTAATGGACTGCCGGAAGTCATCTCCGCCAAGGTTTTCAATGCCGGGCCTGGTGACCTGCTCGGCCCTTTTGAACGCAACGGCAACTATCAGCTGATTCTGGTGGAAGAATTGATCAAACCGGAGCTTAACGATCGCATCAGGGCTGAAATCCGCGAAGCGCTTTTCATGGAATGGCTAGCCCCAGCTTTACGGGAAGGGGTTCAGTGCAGCTGACAGTTTCGAGAATAAATACAGTGGCTGAATTAAGCTTAGAAAAAGGAGGACTTGCAATGGCAAAAAAATCCAGAGAAATGGAGGTCGCGGTAGCCGAGGTGGTCGATTACCTGAAGATTACCGGACAGTTCGAGCCGGCGTTGAGAGAAGTGGTCGTGCGCAAGATTACCGCTGAGAAAGCCCGGGAAAGCGGTTTGAAAATTGCCAATCAAAAACTGCAAAAAGCGGCCGATGCCTTTCGAATGATTCACGGTCTGAACCGGGCATCCCAAACCGAAGCTTGGCTCAAGGGCAACGGCATCACTCTCGAAGCCCTGGAAGCATATCTCGAGACCAATCTGCTTATCAGCGCTTTCAAAGACAGCCTGGTTAAAAAAACGACCAAGACCAAACTGTATAATTCAAAGCCGGTCAAGGAAACTGTTCGTGAAATTGTTTATCAGAACTGGCTCAATAAAACTGTTGATTGACGGAAGGTAAATACCGGCTTTTATACTGGCTGCAAACGTCGGTGAAAAAAGGCTTGACAAACGACCAACACCCTTCTGGTTAAAAACACACCCGTTTTTTTCGGAAATAGCCAGCTTTTGATCTGCCCGTTCTATTCCCGTGAAAAGGGCCGCTGCACCTTGTGGCCCTATCTTACCGCAACCTGCCGTACGTGGTTCTGCAAGTATGATCGTGGGCAGGAGGGGTTCGAATTCTGGCAAGCTTTAAGAGTTTACTGGGAGCATGTACAGCAAACGCTTATCCAGTATGTGTTAAGTGAGTTCGGGTTTGCGCCGGACATCATTCTCGGGTTTTCCCGAGCATCGCTGTCGCTGACGCTGGAAGAACTTGATGGCCGGTCGCCGACCCCGGCACACTACGAGCAGCTCTGGAGAACCTGGGTCGGCCGCGAAGAAGATTTTTTCAGGCAGGCTTATGATTGTGTGACCGAATTGACCTCGGATGCGTTCACTTGCCGGGGTCGGTCATACCGTGCGCTTGAGCCAGCTCATGAGAAAGTTTGAAGCTATGATGAAGACCGACCTGCTGTCTCTGTCTCATCTGCAGCGCAATCCGTTCCTTTATGTGCGAAAGACCGAGGCGGGAATCTTTATCATCAAAGGATATTCACCGCGGGATGCTGTGGAAGTGTCTGCCCGCTTATACGAGATGCTGGATCACTTTGACGGTCGAAGGCCGGTTGAAGATATTATCGAATCCCTCGTGGAGCAGAAAAAGCTGGTTCCGGAACCCGATCTGCTACTCTCGCTCTATCACCTGCGAATTTTGATTCCGTCAAGCGGTCCCACTCAACCCGCAGACACCTCAGCCTCCTGCCGGGACATCTAAATATCCAATTCATTTAATCTGAAAACGTACACTATTTATTTTTTGAAGAGATTAGGCCTGGCCATACCTTTCCAAACCCGATTCCACGATTCGGTGAACCAGATTCCGGTAATCCGCCATGGGTCCTTCTGCCGATCCGTGAAACAGGGTATACATTTGCGGGCTCCAGCTTTTGATGGGTTTGAGTCCGGGGATTCCGTTGACCTCGATGATCTTGAGCTGATCATTGGCGTCAAAGCGCATATCCACCCGAACGTGGTCCAGGCAGTTCAGGGCATCCACAGCTGCTTTGCACAAGTGAACGGCATCTTCAGCCCGGGCTTCGGGAATGGCGATCTTGGTAATACCCACCCCCCGCATGTCGCTTCTCAGAATGGGATATTTTCCATATCGGCCGCCCTTGACAGTGACGATGCCGGGTAGAAACTCCTGGTTTTTCCCGTTGCCGATCATCAGCACCGTGTATTCGGCTCCCGGCAGATAATCTTCAATCAGTGCCGGTTGTCCATAAGTCATATGAATATGCCGGATGCGCGCTTCGAGTTCCGACGGGGAGTTCACCACGCTCTCATCGCTGATTCCTATGGATCGCGATTCGCAGCTTGGCTTGACAAAAGCAGGAAAGCGGATGTCCGGCAGCTTGTCACCGATATCCACCTGGTTGTGGGTGGGAACCGCAATGTTGTTTGCGTAAAGGATGCGATGCGTCCAGGTTTTATTGATCACTTGTTTCATGGTCAGGGAACCGGGGCCGATATAAGGGATCTGCTTGCGGTCGAAGATATCCGCCAGCCATGCATCATCATCAATATTCAGCCCGATGATGTCTGTTTTGTCTGAGATATAGTAAAGGGCGCTCCAGACGATGTCAAAGGTGTTGCCGTTGATGACCCGCTTGAAATCATCCATGGTTTTCACAAAAGCGATCTCTGCAGATTTGCCATTGGAATTTAGTGCGTTACATAAGGTCTTCGTGACCTCCAGATCGCCCCAACCCTGTGCGTCTCCGCCGGGACCGGTAATGATTAAAATCTTTTTCATCTATTCTGTCTCCTAATCTGGATTAATCCGAACCACAAAGACACAAAGAACACAAAGGTTTTCTTTCTGTTATTCTTTGTGCCTTTGTGGTTGAAAAAGTTTTCCCATAATTTTCATAATACATACAAGTAGAAAACTTAGGGCTAAACGTTTTAAAATGTAAACAAATCCGGAATCCATTCGTAGCGTCTCAAGGCTTCCGCTGTTTCGAACGATCGTTTTTCGATGATTTTCGAAACAGCATCGATCTTCGTCTGATCCCATACGATCCGAGAAACCACCCGCATATCCACCCGGATATGTTCATATCGTCTGCCGTGGGATGCATCGAAAAGGAAGGTGGCCATCCGTTGATTCGGATCGAGCGTTGTTACAGGTCTCTGCAGACGGCTTTCCAATTTTTCCCTGATGAGATTTTGGCAGTATCCGAAATGGGTGCAAAACAGCGCGGCATATACCTCAGATTGTGCCGGGCTCATCTTTTCAATTGCTTGATTTACGAACGTATCGATCAGTTTTATCACCGTATCGCTGCCGGGACCCTTTTCAATCTGCGTTGCCAGCTGGTCGCACGGTTGCGTGACGAGCCGGTCGGGTGAAATGCCTTTTTTTATCAGCCGCGAACGGTGGACGTCGGATGCGATGGTGGTGACAGTTCCCAATATCACCGCTGTTGTGCCGGTTTTTTTGCAAAGATTATCGTAAACCATATCCACACCGAAACGCACAATATCAATTACCGGGATGGTTGCCCGCCGGCTGAAAGCGGTTTGGTCATAGAGCACGGAAAGGGTGTTGCAGGCGATCATGATGACATCCGGCTGGTATTGCTGCATTCCCTCGAGTGCCCGATCGAACACCCGTACCCGCTCGTTCATGTCCTTCAAACCGTTGTATCCCCGGTGCTGATCGGGCCAGGCGTTGTAATAGATCAGGGATACGTCTGGGAAAACCGGATCGCTTTTGAGCCTGGCGGCGATCTCCGCAAAGATGGCAAGACCGCCGAGACCCGAATCCGTGACAAGGATGGTGACATGCTCTTTGGCAAATAACGATGCAATTGATTTGTTGTATATAGGGTCCATGCGGTCTATACGTTGTTCCGGTTTTAAAGGCCCGACTCTTGGGCAAGACCAGAGAATTTTGCTATATCGAATAAAGCTCTCAAAAGATAAACATCCAACGTCCAACATTGAACGTTCAACTTTCAAGATAGAATGCTATCGATTTTATCTTTCTGATTTTTCATGTCATTTATCTTGTTAAAAACAGAGGAGCGCAGCGACATCCATCTTCGATGTTGGAAGTTGTATGTTGAATGTTGGACGTTATTTCTTCTATCTTCCGTCTTCCGTCTTCCGTCCTCCGCCCTC
>CAYTAQ010000032.1:10696-31108 GCA_964435695.1 uncultured Desulfobacterales bacterium
GTCCTCCGTCATCCGTCCTCCGCCCTCAGTCCTCCGGTAACCCCTCATCCACCTTCCGGGTGAGAAATTCCTTAACAACTGCAACCGCCCACGCCGGGGCATCATCCAAAGTGCCGTCGATGATCCGGGTCATCAAATCCGTCAGATGGTGATAGTGCTGCAGGGTAGTCAACCGGTTTCTGAACATGGCGGCGCCTTTGAGACGTTCATTTTCGAACCGATCCATGATACCTGCAATTTCGGTTATGAACCCACCGGCCCCGTAATGTTTGAGGAACCCGTGCCATGCATCTGTAATGCCACTGGGGTGGGTGAGGGGTACGGAAAGAGCATTCAGCTTTTTCAACGCCCGCCGTAATTTTTCATCCGTCAACAGCATCAGCCGGTTGGATCCGATTTCATAGGGGATGATTTGGATCGAAGCCACACCGTCTCTTGCTACACCGGCTTTGACCAGATAGCCGATTTTTCTGTATAGGAGATTTGTGGGCTGAAAAAAAACAAAATTGCCCAAGCTGTAACAGATCGGTACGCCGTTGTGGATCTGAACCCCTTGGGGAACATGGGGATGGTGTCCGATAACGAGATCGGCTCCGGCTCCGGCGATTCGCTGCAGGGCGTCGGCCAGATAGGGCGGCGGAAAGGGTATGTATTCCACGCCTCCGTGGCAGATGACGATAACCACATGGACTTGTGACCGGATTTCCTTGAGCCGTTCAATCACCCGGTCGACTTCCCATCCCAATACGCCCGGTGTCTCATCAGCTGCTGCTGTGAGGTCTTCACCTTCGCTGAAACTAATGACGCCGATGTTAACGTCGTTTGCGGTGACTATCAGAGGCTTTTCCGCTTCGGCAATGGACATACCGGCGCCGGTGCTTTGAATGCCGTGTTGGTGAAGCAGATCCCGGGTGCGGACAAAGGCGTCGATGCCGTAGTCGAACACATGGTTGTTTCCCAGGGTGGCTACTTCGAAGGGAACCGTGGTCAAGCCGTTGATGTGGCCCGAAACTCCTTTCAGGACCGCACCGCTTTTATGTACCGGTATTCCTTTTTCCACCAGGGGGCATTCAAGATTGACCATACGCAGGTGGCAGTCCTGCAGCACCGAAAGCAGATTTCCGTATACGACTTCCGGATTTGCGAGAATCGTGTCGCTGAAATCACGGATCGGCGCCCAATCACCGGCAATGATGATTTCTGCGACTGGGTCAGTTGCCTCCGGTGATCTCCAGGTACCGTTCTCCCAGTTCATTCTTCCACTCTCTGTTTTGTTTCTATTCATGTTTTGCAAGCGTTTTCACGATTATTGACTCGCATTGTTTAGTTTTTAATTTTGAATTCTTAATTCGGTAGAGCGTGTTATATTGAAGCGTTTTGGCAGTTATTCAACATTCAAAACTCAACATTCAAAATTACCCATTTTTCCTTTATAAACTCTTGCGACCCGGGAGGTCAGCGATGATACGATCTCATAGTTGATAGTGCCGACATGATCGGCGATGTCATCCGCCGTGATTGCTTCGTCGCCCTGACGCCCCATGATCACGACTTCATCCTCAAGCGAAACCCCGGGAATGTGTCCCACATCGATCATGGTGAGGTCCATACACACCCGGCCGATGATGGGGGCGCGAACCCCTTTCACGAGCATGTGGCCCTTGGAGGACAACAGCCGGTCAAAACCGTCGGCATAACCGATGGGTATGGTGGCAATCCGGGTGGGTCGGGGGGTGTGATGGGTGCTGCCGTAGCTTACGGCAAACCCCGAGGTCACCGACTTGACTTGAATAATGGTGGATTTGATGGACATGACGGGTTTGAGATCGATCCGTTTTTTGTCCACTTCTTTCGATGGCCACAGACCGTATTGGGATATTCCCGGACGGACGAGATCCAGGTGGGTTTCGGGCATTTCAATGGTGGCGGCGCTGTTGGCGGCATGCCGCAATTTAACGTGAAATCCCTGTTTGTCTAAAGCTTCCAACAGGGAGGCGAAGCGGGCGAACTGAACGCGGGCGTGGGTTTTGTCGCTTGCGTCGGCATTGGCAAAATGTGTAAAAATACCTTCCACCTCAATATGGGGCAGGGATGCGATGGTCAGGACATCTCTGAGCGTGCCGGGAACGTGACCACCGGCAATCGAATCAACGGCCAGTTCATCGGAGAGCAATCCGAGGCGCCCCATACCGGTGTCGATCTTGATATGGGCCTTAAGTGTTTTGCCGGCCCGCACGGCTTCCGCCGACAGCATTCTTGCCGATGCCAGTGAATTAATTGACGCCCGGATATTGTTTTTGGCCATGGTGTTCACATAAGCAGCAAAGCTGTATCCGAACAACAAGATGGGCGCTGCGATGCCTGCTTTCCGCAGCTGTACGGCTTCGTCAAAACGCGCTACGGCCAGGAATATCGCACCGCAGTCCAGGGCAACCCGCGCCACCTGGACGGCCCCGTGACCGTAACCGTCGGCCTTGACCACTGCCATGATGCCGGCTGTAGGGGCGGTGACGCGCCGCAGCTCGCGATAGTTATGGGCCAGGGCTTCCAAGTCGATTTCCGCATGGGTCAGCGCCGGGTGTTGCGTGGTGTTTTCACCTGCCGGTTTCATATCAAACCTTTCCCAGGCCGTATGCCGTGGTGTAGTCCTTGAAAAGCTGCATCACTTTGCGGGTATTGGCCCCTGGTCTGCCGTTACCGATGGGGGTATTGTTGATCTGGATGATCGGCACGATCTCTTTGTTGGATGCGGAGATGAAGACTTCTTCCATGGTGTTAAGTTCGCTTTTGGCGATATCCTTGAGTTCAACCTCGAAATGGCCTTTTACCAGTTCCAGCACCACGCTGCGGGTAATGCCGGGCAGTATATCCGTTTGGGTGGTGATGAGCCTGTTCCCTTTGAAAAAATAAAAATTGGTAGTAGTCCCTTCGCGCATGAGATTGTTGCGGTCTACGTAGATCGATTCGATGGCATCCTGCTGATGCGCCAGCTGGAGGGCCCAGACGGCGGTCAGATAATTGGTGCTCTTGGCGCCGGGGATGAAGCGTTCGATGTCCAGGGTTATGATTTTTGCGCCGTCCGTATACCACCAGTCGGGAAGATCCAGTTTGGGGGTCACCATCACCATCAATATGCCGTTTCCCTCCGGGGTCACGCCGTCTGAGCTGATACCGCCGGTGTAAACGATCCGGATATTCGACTCGTCGTGATGCGTATTGCGGTGGATTGTTTCTTCGACGATGCTGCAGATTTCCGAGTTGGTATGGTTGAGCCTGAGACCGATTTTTTTGGCCGAGTTTTCCAGCCGTTGTACATGTTCCTTCAGATAAAAGGGACGCTTATTGTAGGTGATTAAAAAATCGAATACGCCGAATCCTCTTAATACCGTAAGCTCCTTGACCGATATGACGGCTTTGTCGTCCGTGACAAATTTTCCGTCGATGTAGTAGATATCCATTTTGTCTCCCTTATACCGGTTGTCAAATTCCAGGTCCATTATGTATAAAACACCCCGACCGAAAATAGGCGGTCGGGGTGCGATGTTTCCAGATTTCGCTTTTTCGATGATTAACCGAAATACGTCCGGATGAATTTCAGGAAGCGTTCATTCTCTTCATCCAGACCGGGTGTTACACGGAAGAAACCGGTTTTCCCGTGGATTTCGCCGATTTTTTTCAGAAAGATACGCTCCATGTCCATGGCGGCTTTGAGAATTTCTTCGGTGGTCTTGCCGGTCATGGTGGCGTCCACCAGCATGTAGTTGCCGTGGGCGGGAAAGGGTTTGAGCCCCAGCTTTTTAAGTTCTTTTTCGAAAACTGCCATCCATTTGTTGTTGTGTTCGACTTTGGCCTTTACTTCTTCCGGGTTGTCGATGATGGCTTCAGCAGCCGCCGCCGACATGACGCTCACGTTCCATGGCAGAAACATGCGGTTGAAGGCGGCGATCATCTCTTCGGTACCCAATACAAACCCGAAACGAATACCGGCAAATCCATAAGCTTTGGAAAAGGTTACGGAAAGAAATACCTGGGGGTATTTGTTGATCAGCGGCGCCTTCGACGGCCTGTCCGTGTTGTAATCGAGATAAGCTTCATCCACACATAGCGGGACGCCGGTCCGGCAGAATTTTTCCAGGTCGGCATCGTCGATGAAAACACCCGTGGGGTTGTTGGGATTGATGAGCAGGATCAGTTTGGTTCTTTCGTTGATGGCGTTGAGCATGCCGTCCACGTCGTACTGCAGATCGTTTTCCCGGACCGGAATACTAACCACTTTCCCGCCGCACAGCTCGGCCCGCGGTGGGAACAATTCAAACGTCGGCGTGGACAGTATGAATTCGTCACCCGGCTGCAGGAAAATCCGCATCATGGCATCGATGGTTTCGGAAGATCCATTGCAGAGCGCGACATTATCCGGACCCAGATTATACATTTTTCCGATTTTGGTCCGAAGTCGTAGAAAACTATCCGGATACCAGTTGCCGTGTTTCAAGGCCTCGGTGACCGCATTGACCACCTTTTGGGACGGCGGCATGGGATTTTCATTGAGCATCAGCCGGCCAAGGCTCTGATTGGCCCATGCTTTGTCCAGAATACCGACATTATACTCCCGTGAGGTAAGCAACCACGGTACAAACCAGTCTTTGAGTTCTTTTGTCATTGTTTTTTCCTCCGTATTATTTATTTTGTTTGTGTTTGATTTGGTTTTTTCATAACCTGCCGGACGCAGAGCCGCTTTGCTACAGCATTGCATCCAATGGTGTGTATTCCAGGCCGAATGCGTCGGCAACGCCCCGATAGGTAATCTTTCCGCTGATAATATTTACGCCCTTGGCCAGATCGGGGTTTTGCCTTACCGCGATCTTATATCCCTTGGAGGCCAATTCCAGTGCATAGGGCAGCGTGGCGTTGGTCAGCGCGATGGTGGAAGTCATGGAGACCGCTCCGGGCATGTTTGCCACGCAGTAGTGAATGATGCCGTCCACCTCGTAAATGGGATCATCGTGGGTTGTGGGTTTGGCGGTTTCAACGCAGCCGCCCTGATCGATGGCCACGTCCACGATTACCGACCCTTTTTTCATGCAGGACAGCATATCCCGGGTAAGCAGTTTTGGTGCCATGGCTCCGGGGATCAGCACCGCACCTACTACCAGGTCGGCCTCGGCCAGCAGTTTTCGTAAGGTTGCCGGATTGGACGCGATAGGAAAACAGTTTGGGGGCATTACATCGGAAAGGTACCGCAGTCGCTCCAGATTGCTGTCCAGCAGGTAGACCTTGGCGCCCATACCACAGGCCATCTTGGCGGCGTTGGTCCCTACAATGCCGCCGCCGATTACCACAACGGTCCCCGGATTCACGCCGGGCACGCCGCTCAGCAGGATGCCTTTGCCGCCGTAGGTTTTCTCCAGGTATTTGGCGCCTTCCTGAATGGCCATCCGGCCGGCGACTTCGCTCATGGGCGTCAACAGTGGTAATGATCGGTTGGCTTTTTCGACGGTTTCATAGGCGATGGCAATACATTTGCTGGCCATAATGGCGCGTGTCAATTCCTCGGCAGCCGCAAAATGAAAATAGGTAAAAATGATCTGTCCTTCCCGGATCAGGTCGTATTCCACCGGCAGCGGTTCTTTGACCTTCATGACCATTTCGCAGGTATCGTAGACGGATTTGGGTGAATCTGCGATGACAGCACCGGCGTTGACATAGGCTTCGTCCAAAAAACCGGAACCTTCGCCGGCTGTGGTTTCAACATGCACAGCATGTCCGGCGGCGACCATCAGCTCGACGCCTGCCGGCGTCATGGCAACCCGGTTTTCTTTTCTTTTGATTTCCTTCAAAACTCCGACTTGCATATTGACCTCCTGTGATTAGCACGTTTATAACTGTTGTCATTTAGCCTTAAGACAGTTAGCTGCAAAAGCCACCATTTCCTCGGTTGCCTTTGAAAACTGGCTGGCGGTTCTCTGAAGCGCCGGGTGGCTGTTGTATTCGTCCCGGGTGTATCCGTCCTCTGCATAAGCTCTTTCAAAATAAGGAACTCGCATCAGCTTGTCCATGACATCTTTGGGGATGTCCGCATGGATTCGGTCGGCCTTGTAAACAATGCTCTTTTCGCCTTCAAAATTCATCACCTGGTCGATAAACGACGGCGGGCAGGTAACGACCACCGCAGCACCGGTTTTTTCCTCCAGGTGCCAGATTCGGGTGGCGCCGTTTACCGTAGGTCCGAGACGCAGTGAACAGGAGAGCATTTTGGATGGCAACTTGTTGTCTTCAAGATATTTGTAAGCTTTTTTGAAAATGGCCAATTCAGCCATACGCACATCGCCATCTTCAAGGGTAATACCCTTTTCCGCGGCAAAATCCCTGAGACCGCCGAGATCGCCGTAGCGGGATTCCATGTGGGTGATCACTGAACGCCATTGGCTTAAATCCACATTATTGGCCTTGGCTCTTTTCAGGCCCTTTGCGACGGTCCGGGCGCAATCCACCAGCTGGGGCAGAATGAACGTCAGCGTGTTGTTTGTGGAGATTCCTCGGGCGGTTAATTCTTCGATCACATCGTAGCCTTCCTTGGAACCGGGAACTTTGATCATAACATTGGGATTGATGGTGGCCAGTTCCAATGCCTGCTTAAGCATGGCATCCTTGTCGAATACGCTCCTCGGATCGACCTGGCCGGATAGATACCCTTCCTTGTATCCGGTTTTTTCAAACAGCGGCAGGTAGATATCCGATCCACGTTTCACCACCTTTTTATAAAGATTCCAAAACAGGGTTTCGGTGTCGATCCCCGGGTTTTCCTCAATGATCTCCCGGGCTACCTTTTCCCAATAGGGCGGATCATCCTGGATCGCCTGCAACGACAACGGCGGATTGGTGGTCACACCGCGGAACAACTGGTTTTTTGGGTCGGATTCGTTAAACATCCGGGCGAACTGGCGCTGTACGATTTCCCGGTTTTTCGGTGCCGCCTTGCCCAGTATCTTACGGCACCAGTTGTTAAAAATTACCGGGGACGAGTCCCACCAGATTTCCATCCCAGGGCTTAGTTCTACCAGCTTTTCAATAAGATTCTTTTCTTCCATCGGTTTTCTCCTTTGACAATGATTTAATGCATTGTTGGGTTAGATTTTTGTCAAACAGTTTATTCTTAATGACTTACTGGGTTAAATGGTACTGCCCCAGTTCGACTTCAAAGGCATATTTGTCTCCCCTGAAATAGCAGCAGAGCACTTCAACAGGCATATTCCGATCGTTGTAGGTGACGCTTTCCATATGAAGGGCGGCATTGTTCTCTTTGAGCCCGAAAAGCGCGGCAACCTTTTTGTTCAGGTTCACGGCCTTGATGGTCTGTTCACAACGGGTCAGCTCGATGCTGAATGCCTGGGTATAGATTTCGTACATGGAACCGGTCAGGTCCATGTCCAAAATACCCTTGAACAAATCTGCGGGCAGAAATGTCTCTTCATAGATTAGCGGAATATCATCACCGGTTCTCAGTCTTCGGATGGCGATCACCTGGCTGTCTTTGCCCAGCGCCAGGCTTTTTGCCACCTGTATCGGCGGAATTTTGAATCCTTTTTCAAGAAGACGCGTTTTCTCCCGGATGCCGGCCTGGTGAAGCTCTCGACCAAAACTTGAAATTCGATTCAGTTTGTGTCTGAGGGCCATGGCTCCCGAAGAGGAAACGAACGTGCCCAGTCCCTTGACCTTTCTCAGCAATCCTTCGGAAGTCAGCTCTCCAAGAGCCTGGCGGAGGGTATTGCGGTTAACGCTGCACATCTGGGCCAATTCGATTTCAGAGGGAAGTCTTTCGTCAGTTTTGTACCGTCCCACTTGAATCGACTCTCTCAACCAGGCGCTGATTTGGAGATATTTTGGGATTGGGTTATTGGGATCTACGATTCTCACGCTATATTTTTCCTCAACTGCTTAATCCGGAAACACAAGAACCACAAAGGTTTTTTTTCTTTTATCCTTTGAGTCTTCGTGGTTGAAAATTTGCCATAAAATTCTCAAAATTTGGAAGTAAAGCACTAAGATAAACACAGGGATTTGACTTTATCCCGGATGTCATCCGTCCCAAGTCCCTGATAAGGTATCTGTTCTTCCAGTCCGCCATGTCCTTCTTTGGATACACCCATACGGGCATAGCGCGCCGCATAACCCCTTTCCAGGAGCCATGTGCCGAATCTGGCACCGAGCCCTGATTTGATGTTCTGGGTTTCCACCACTAGAACGAATGGGCTGCTGTTCAGCTTTTCCATCATGGCTTCATCAACGACATTCAGGGTCGGCTTATTGATCAGCCCTACGCGGACGCCGTCGGTCCGCAGGCGCTCCACGACATCAAGGCAGCGATACAGCATCTCGCCGTAAGAAACGATATACCCCTGATTCCCTTCCCGAATGACTTCATCTTGGCCGGGGACGAAAGCATAGTCGGCGCCAAATCGGGCTTCACCCGTTTCACCCAGAATAAAGGGGGTTGCGGATCGTGTGGAAAAGACGAAACGAAGCCCTTCGTCATTGAAAACAGTTTGGAGGATTGCCCGCATTTGGTTGGAATCCGCCGGATAGTATAAACGGGTTTTGTCGTTTTCCGGCAGCCCATTGTCGGCAAAAAAATTGTTGATGCCGAAATGGCAGGTATTGTCCGCCATGTCATCTACACCGGCGTGGGAAAAATGGGCCAGCACATTGGCCCGGTTCAAACGGGCCATGGTGATTTCAGAGACCACCATCTCCAGAAATGCGGAAAAGGTTCCGAAAATGCCCTGTTTACCTTTTTCCGCGCCGAAGCCGGCGGCAACGGAGAAATTGTTACGCTCCATGATCCCGGCGGTCACATAGACGTCGGGAAAGGTTTTCCGAATATGGTGCAGTCCGCAGGAGCCTTCCAGATCCGAATCAACCACAAGCACCTTGGATTTTCGATCAGCCGTCTGCGCAAGGATATCGCATATGATTTTTCCAAAATTATCTCTGTTTTTCGCCTTTTCTTTGGTGCTGCCCAGATATTCGATGGTTATTGCTTGTTTGGCTGAAGATTCCAGGATCTTTGCGGCCTCCTGGCATCCCTTTTTATTCAAGTAGGTGATGGCAAAATCCACGGGAATGACATCGTGGCCTTTGGGCGATCCCTCGATTCCCGGAATGTCCACGGCCATTTTCCGTTTATTGATCAGTGCCACCGGTCCGTCGGTAATGAGCGCTTTTTGGATTCGGCGATACATGCCGGATAGGTTTTCGCCGTCGCCGGTGTCCACCTGAACGCCATGACCTTTCAACGTATTTTCTACTGAGAAACCTTTCATATAGTCGCTGGGATGTCCCGCGATGGTTACGTCATTATCGTCGATGAGCAACTTGATGCTGAGTTGCTGTGCAACGGCGTAACGGGCGGCCTCAGCATCGCCGCCCTCCTGCTGGGAACCGTCGCTGCCGAACATGATCACGGTTTTGTCCGGGTTGGCTGTTGCCACGCCATTGACATAGCTCCACATGTGGCCCAGCCGTCCGGAACTGAAAAATACGCCTTGCTCATCATCTCTTTCCGGATGGCCATAGAGACCGCTGCCGAATTCGCGATAATGCAGCAGCGATTCCTGCGGTTTGTAGCCATTGAGCACCGCCATCATATATTGAATAGCGACGCGGTGGCCGGCTTCGTCAAAAAATACGGGATAGACGGCATCGCTTCCTTTCATGAAACCGTCAATGATTAGAAGCTCGGGAACGATGTCATAGGCACCGCCGGTGTGACCACCCAAACCCTTGGTGTTGGCATAGGCGGTAAAAAAGACGATGCTGTCGCGAACCACCTTGATGTTTATCTGCAGTTGCTTTGTCTGTTCATCAGTGAGTTCGCTTTGGGTCGTAGAAAATTTCAGTGTTTTGAATGCGCTCAGATCGATGGGAAATTTCATTTACTGCCTCCAATGTGATATGCGGTCCGTGCTAAAAATATCTTATTCTTGTTTGTCGTTTCCCTGTCGAACATGGGGGGATGTGTTTGTTGGGGCCTCATAATTATTTCTTTCCAATGTCTATTGTTATAGATGTATAGACATGCTGTAGCCTAAAATACATATCAATTCATACCGTGTCAACAAAAAAACAATGATTTAAGCTAAGATCAGCACACAGGCTGAATGTGAATGTTATACGGCAACACCATATTCTTCCCCGATGAACGCCAGGTTCATTAAGGCATTGTCATATTTATCCTTGCCGTATTTATAATAGTCGAAGGTAATTTTGGATATGTTCAATTGAATCAGGCTCCACAGGAACCAGTAGATGTCCGGAAACGGCTTATAGAGGTCGATAAAGAAAAGAACCCGGTCGAATTTTCGACCGTTGCAGTATTCCTTCACGATCATTTTTTCCACTTCTCGGGGTACCAGAATTTCCTGGAACATGTCTGCAATATCGTAGTATTTGGGTGCCATGCCACCATACTCCCAGTCGATGATATACATGGACTCGTCATATTTGTCGGCGGCCTCCTCCTTGATGAGAATGAAGTTGTCCGCCAGGAGGTCGTTGTGGCAGGCGGTATATTCGGATTCGGGGATGTTGATAATCGCCGACAGCTTGATGAGTCGTTGCAGGGTACCGCTAATGTCAAATTCGGGATAATCGAGATTCAGCCGCTTGCCTATGGCGGACATTTTCATGATTTCCAGCAAGGGATTGAATATCCGCCGCAGTGTTACACCACTTGTGTGAATTTTTCGAATTGGGTCGACGATTTTTGGATGCAGCGACGGGTTCAGGAAGTGATCGTTTTTTAAAACAATGGCATCATCGATAAATTCAACAATGGTGACGCCCTTTTCGGGAATGAATTTGATGAGTTTCGACGATACGCCGATGGCAGACATCTCCTGGATGGTATGGGCTTCATACTCGCGGTCGATAAAAAGGTCGGTTCTGTCTCCATAAACCCGAACGGTGTAATCTCCTTTTTGCGATCGTATGCGGTATAGCTTGTTGGTGATCCCTCCGCTCAGCTGGGATATATCAATATCAAGACCTTTCCACTCGGGCAAAAGTTCATAACAGATTTCCTGGGTGAATTTTTTTTTCAAAAGGTTGTTGGCGTTGTTCATGCTGATTTCCTTTGTCATTTTATTTCATCTGTTAACGGTATTTCAAGCGGCGGGGCGGGATGTTGCACTGGGCATTGCCGTACCGTTTGACTCAGTATATTTAACCATAAAAAATATAACGATAGCGGGAAGGAGTCAATCCCTTTTTGAGTTGGCGAAAATCCATCCCTCTCTTTACAAAAAAACTTGACAGTCTCTTATTCGGCAATGTAATAATCTGTTTCAAAAGTTTAAAAGAAGGTATTTTTTTTTGGCGAATAGGTTGTATAAACATCTATAACTTTAATCCGTCAAGCAGCATATTTACTTCTCTCTTCATTTGTGCAAATATACCCTTGTCGGGTTGGTTGTATGTTAACTCAAACAGCATGAAAGGAGGCAGGTAGAATGAAACGACGCGATTTTCTAAAAAAAGCAGGCGTGGGCGCTGCGGCAGTGGCAGCCACAGCGGTAAATGTTCCGTACGTAAGGGCGGCAAAAACCATCAGGTGGAGGCTTCAGACCTATGCCGGTCCCGCCCTGGCCGAGCATGTCATTAAAAACTCCATCGATGCGTTTAATATTGCAGCCAATGGAGAGATGCGGATCGATCTGTACAATGCGGATCAGCTGGTGCCCCACGGTGAGTTGTTCAGGGCTCTGCAGGAGGGAACGATCGACGCGGTCCAGAGCGACGATGACTCCATTGCCGCTCCGGTGGATGTGTCCGTATTCGCAGCTTATTTCCCCTTTGCTTCGCGCTACAGTCTGGATGTTCCCGTATTGTGGCATTGGTACGGGCTGAAGGAAATCTGGGAGGAAGCCTATGCGGAAATAAAAGGCGTTACCTGGCTCAGCGCAGGATCCTGGGACCCGTGCAATTTCGCCACCACCAAACCGATTCGGCACGTTGAAGACCTCAAGGGACTGAGAATGTATATGTTCCCCACCGGAGGCAGGTTCATGCAGCAATTCGGTGTGGTACCCATGTCCCTTCCCTATGAGGACGTTCAGATGGCCATTCAAACCGGTGAATTGGACGGCGTTGCCTGGTCCGGAATTACTGAGGATTATACGGTGGGTTGGGCGGATGTCACCAAATATTACCTGACCAATCCCATCTCCGGTGCCTGGGCGGGTTCTTACTTTGTCAATACCAAGAAATGGGAAGCTTTGCCGAAACATCTGCAGACCTTGTTCCGGATGTGCATGGACAGTTCTCATTACTACCGGCAGCATTGGTATTGGTGGGGTGAAGCGCACTACCGTACCAAGGGCGGAAAGCTGGAGCTCACCTCGATTCCCGACTCCGAGTGGAAGGTCGTGGAAGATGCGGCACTCAAGTTCTGGGACGAAATTGCCGCCAAGAGCCCAAGAAACGCCAAGGTAGTGAAAATACTTAAAGAATATGCAGAAACCATGAAAAAGGCCGGTCCTCCCTACCGATATTGATGAACCGGACCCCGCATGTATCGTCACATGTTGCCTTTCCCGGCCGTGGTGTAGATCCGGCCGGGGAAGGAAAACCTAAGGACTTCGACCCAAAGGAATGAAAGGAAAGGGGCGATAATGCCTAAAGTAATTAAAGCCTATGTGAGATATGTTGACAAAACCAGCACGGCCGTAGGCAAGTTTTCCATGTATCTCGTCTTTGCCATGATGGGTATTCTGCTGTATGAGACGATATCCAGAACCATGTTCAATCTACCCCATATATGGGTTGTGGAGGTGGCACAGTTCATTATGGCCGCTTATTACCTGCTTGGCGGCGGTTATTCCATGATCCTCGACGGGCATGTTCGTATGGATCTTCTTTATGGACGCTGGTCGGCAAAGGGACAGGCAGTGTCCGATCTTATAACCGCTTTTCTGCTTGTCTTCTATCTGGTGTTTCTCCTCATGGGCGGTATTTCCAGTATTAAATACGCCGTTCAATACGGGCAGGTAAACTATACGCCGTGGGCACCGCCGCTGGCGCCTATCAAGATTATTATGACTTTCGGAATCCTGCTGATGCTGCTGCAGGTGATTGCTATATTTTTCAGAGACCTGGCAAAGGTTATGGGGGAGACGATTGAATGAGTTATGAAATGATTGCCCTGCTGATATTCACTTCGATGATGGTCATGCTTCTCACCGGGCAACGCGTTTACGGCGCGATCGGGGGCGTGGCCACTGTTTTCGCTCTGCTCCTTTGGGGAGAGGGTGCTGAAGGGATGCCGTTTCATGCCAGCTTCGTTTTGCTGAACTGGTATCCGTTGCTGACCCTGCCGTTGTTCATTTACATGGGGTACATGTTTTCCGAGTCAGGCATAGCCAATGACCTCTACCGCATGTTCCACGTCTGGGCGGGTCCTCTTAACGGCGGTTTGGCCATCGGTACCATCGGCCTGATGGTGGCCGTCGCGGCCATGAACGGCTTAAGTGTCGCCGGCATGGCCATCGGGGCCAGTCTTGCGATGCCGGAAATGCTGAAGCGCAAGTATGACAAGGTCATGGTCACCGGCGTCATCCAGGCCGGCAGTTCCCTGGGCATCATGGTGCCGCCCAGCGTTGTTCTCGTTCTGTATGGCATGATCGCCAGGCAACCCGTCGGCCATCTATGGATGGCCGGTGTTTTTCCCGGTCTCTTGCTGGCAGCCCTGTTTATCTTATACATTGCCATTCGATGCAAAATTCAGCCCCAACTGGGACCGGCGCTATCCCTTGAAGAGCGGCAGTCGATTTCCTGGGGCGAGAAGTTCCGGCTGCTCAGGGCCGGGGTCATTCCGCTGGTCATTATTTTTTCCATGACCGGGCTGTTTCTGCTGGGAGTCACCAGTCTCGTGGAGTGTTCGGCAGCCGGCGCGGCGGCAACCACCCTTATTGCCGTCATGAAAAAACGCGTCACCCGGAAGGTAATGGAAGACACGCTTCGCAATACCCTGAGCGTCAGCTGCATGTTCATGTGGGTGATTCTGGCTGCCCTTGCATTCAGTTCCGTGTTCGACGGTCTTGGGGCGGTGCATGCCATCGAGTCTTTATTTCTCGAAAGATGGGGACTCAGCCCGTTCGGAATACTCGTCATGATGCAGTTGTCCTACATCCTGATGGGCATGTTTCTGGATGATACGGCCATGCTCATCATTGTTGCGCCCCTTTATGTTCCCCTGGTCATCCGGCTGGGATATAACCCGATCTGGTACGGCGTTCTCTATACGATCACCTGCCAGATGGCGTACATGACGCCTCCCTTTGGCTACAACCTGTTTCTGATGAAGGCCATGGCACCGAAAGAAGTGACGCTGGGCGATATCTATCGCTCGATCGTTCCCTTTGTGCTGGTCATGGGTGTCGGTCTGGTTCTTGTCATGGTCTTTCCCCAGATAGCCCTCTGGCTGCCCAACTTGTATTTTGGGAAATGAAATCATTAGGAATTGGACTTCAAATGAAACTGCCGAGCATTCATATCAAAAAAATTCTGTATGCCAGCGACTTGTCGGAAAACGCTGTGCATGCCTTTGCCTATGCAGTGAGCCTTGCCAACATGTACGATGCCTGCATTACGATGCTGCATGTGCTTGTAGACTTCCCAGGGGAGCGTTTTATTACCAATATGATCAGCACCGATATCTGGAATGAGATCAAGACACGCCATTATTCCGAAGCCCGGGATCAGATGATCGACACGAAAGGGAACCAAACTGCGCTGAAGGAAGTTCTTAAGGCATTTTGCGAGGAGGCAAAAGCAAACGGGGAAAATCAGGCTTTTAACACTGACGAAATTTTAATCGAAACCGGTCCACCCGCAGAAATTATCGTTCAAAAAGCGAAAGAACAGAATTGCGATCTCATCGTTATGGGCACTCACGGCCAAGGCGTCATTTCGGATGTTCTGATCGGCAGTACCGCCAAATGGGTACTGAGACATTCCCCGATTCCGGTGCTGATCGTTCGGTTGCCTGAAACCGGATAAATCGGAACCACAAAGACACAAAGGAAACAAAGAGTTACTCTTTCTTTGATCCTTTGTGTCTTTGTGGTTGAAAACGTTTTGTCATAAACACACAAAAACCTCAATAAAGGGTCCCATCACCCCCAAACCGTTTATACCTCAATTTCATATCGGAAGTTGCTTATGGGAAAAATACATGTATTAATGAACAGCATCCAGACATATGCATGGGGCTCACATACCGCCATTGCAAGCTTACTGAAACTCCCTGCACCGTCTGAAGAGCCCCAGGCGGAATTGTGGATGGGAGCCCATCCCAAAGCGCCTTCCATGATCAAAATCAATGACGGAAATGAGTCGTTAATCGATTTCATAGCAAAAAATCCCATCGATATTCTCGGGAAACGCATCGTCATGATATATGGCAATCAGCTTCCCTATCTGTTCAAGGTGCTGGCTGCCGAAGCGCCGCTTTCAATTCAGGCGCACCCGAATAGCGATCAAGCAACAGCAGGATATGCCAGAGAAAATGATCTGGGAATCCCCATCAATGCCCCCCACCGTAATTACAAGGACGATCATCATAAACCCGAGTGTATCTGCGCGCTGACGCCTTTCTGGAGTATCTGCGGATTCAGAAAGATTCCGGAAATGCTCTCTTTGCTGAAACGTGTTTGCCCGCAAACATTGAGCCGGGAGCTGCACCATTTGAAAATGCAGCCGGACACAGACGGCCTGAGGGCCTTCTTTCAATCCATTATGGCAATGGAGAGAGAAAACGTCTTGACCGTTATTCAAGAAGCCGTGGCCCATGCGGTTGTCCGAAAGAGAGAAGATGACGCGTTTGATTGGATGGTAAAACTGGCAAGCGCCTACCCGGGAGATATCGGCGCGATATTTCCCGCTGTTTTGAATCTGATCTGCCTTCAACCGGGGGAGGCCATGTATCTAGCGTCCGGAGAACTTCACGCCTACCTTTACGGCGTCGGCATCGAGCTTATGGCGAATTCCGACAACGTGCTCAGGGGGGGACTGACACCCAAACATGTGGATGTCCCGGAACTGATGAAGGTGTTGACCTTTCAGGAAAAAACGATCGATATCCTGCGGCCGGAGGCGTACCGCCCTCATGAAAAAATTTACAGAACACCGACTGAAGCCTTTGTTCTTTCCGTTATCTCGTTGAAACCAGGCGATGCTTACGAAAGTCTCGCTGAAAGAAGTGCCGAAATCATGCTGATAACAAAGGGAAGGGTTGAAATACGTGATGAAGGCAGTGGAGAGCGGATCGAAATGGCAAAGGGGATGTCCGTCATTGTTCCGGCCGCGGTGCTGCGATACAGCATAAGAGGGGAGGGGGTGGTCTATAAAGCGGCTGTTCCTTTGGGTGCCGTATCATAATTGGTAATTTTTTGTTGCAGTTTTTGTTGGAATAGCGCAACGGCGAAACTGAGACCGGCAGAAAATATGAGCAATTGTTTTGAGATGGTCATAGGGATTCCAAAAAATAATTCATCTGTTGATACCACCAGGGCCAGTCATGGTTCACATCATGACCCCAGTAGTCGATGCAGGCCGGGACGGATTTTTCCCTGAGCAGAAAATCCAGGTAGCGGGTATCTTCAATGGCTTCATCCTCCCAGGCGCCTTGCCCCACACACACGATAATCTTACTCCGACGGTATAGATTCAGATACCATGGGTCGTTCATACCGGGCAGATAGCTCAAGGGGGAGTTGAAATAGACGGCGGGCAATTCGGCGGCCGACAGTTGGAATTCGGGCCGGTCCAGGCGGTAGAGGCCGCTCAAGGCAATGGTTCCTTCAAAGACATCCGGATGTTTTAAGAAAAAGTTCACCGCATGGTAAGCCCCCATGCTGCAGCCGTTGGCCATCACTCGCTCCTGCGGTGATCGGCAGTGGCGGCGAATAAACGGCATAACTTCCTCCACGATGTAACGGTCGTAGGCTTCGTGCCGGGCATTGCGATCCACCGGAGAAACGGCAAAATTGTACCAGGACGCTTCATCGACACTGTCCACGCAAAACAGCTTGATTTTGCCGGAGTTGATAAAACCGGCAATGGCGTTGATCATTCCCATGCCCTCATAATCAAAATATCGACCCCGGGAGCAGGGAAAAACGATAAACGGTTTTCCCCAATGTCCGTAGATTTTCAGGGCCATATCGCGATTCAGATGCTTGCTCCACCATTGGTGTTCTTCACTATGCACGCGAATGGCCTTTCTTGTTGGGTTTATAACCAATAACAAGGGTGCTACGAAAACCGATAATCATGACATTATTCCATCGATCCATCACTCCATTTTGTGAATAAACCGAACAATTTCCAAAAGTTCATCCAGGTTTGTCGATCTGAAAATATAACCGATATCGCCCAGTGCACTGCTGAATACCCCGGGAACGCTTTCGATCTGGACCATAAATGTGCCGTAGCTTGCCAGGATATCCTCATGGCTGTAAGCATAGTGTTGATTGTACTTGCGGCTGGCATAACAACAATGGTAGTCCCGCTTATAATTCAAATCCGTCCGGTTGTGGACCAGCAACTCTGCCCAGGTCCGGTAGATGTCGATATCACAGGCGTAGTTAAACATATCGGTGGTATAACCGCCCGGAGGCCGCATATTGACTTCCAGGGCCACATAGGGGTCGCCGGTCGTTTTGAAGAATTCGATGTGAAAAAAGCGCTCCCTCACGTTGAAAGTCCTGAGGCATTCGCGGCCGATCTTTTCCAGTGTGGCGGGAATATCCCGCAATGAATAGTAGTAAATGTGACGTGCCTCGTTGACGGTTTCCATGATGCCCTGGCTGAACGTGTGGGCCGTGTAAAATAAAGGTTTGCCATTGCGGTCCGCCAGTCCGTCAAAGGAGTAAATGGTGCCGGTTATGAATTCTTCCATAATGTAGTCGGTGTCGGGCTTGGACTTGAAAAAGGCATTGAGGTCCTGGTCGCCGTTGAGCCGATAGGTGGCGATGGCACCCACCCCGTCATCCGGTTTGGCAATTATTGGATAACCGATTTCACGAATCAGGGAGCGCGCCTCATCGATGGTTTGGACGATCCGTCCCCGTGCGACCGATACGCCGGCTTTGCGAAAAATGTCCTTCATGCAGGATTTGCGGCGAATGAAATCAATTTCATTGCCGCGGACGCCGAATATATTGAAATCATCCCGCAAACGGGCCTCGGTGTTCAACCAGTATTCATTGAGGGAGTCAAGACGGTCAAGCTTTCCGTAGCGGTGGATGAAATAGCCGCAGGCCCGCACCAGAGCATCATAGTTGTGCATATCATCGACCTGATAATATTCGGTCAGCGCGCCGCGAACATCCGCAGATAAGTTATCATAGGGTTCGTCACCGATACCCAAAACGTTGGCTCCGGCTGCTTTCAGGCCCAGGCAGAAGCGGAAGTAATGGGGGGGGAAATGGGGAGACAGAAAGACAACGTTCATTGCTATATGCCCTATAGTTTTATAATAAAAGGCAATGCTATCAAAACAATGCCTGAAAGAACAAGAAGATATATATTTGAAATAAAATACGGGAATACCATCAACGCTATACCGCTGAGAAACGGCATAACAGCTTTTTGTTTTTTGCCATAAACAAAAAAACCCAATCCGATGGCACCGAACAGCATTCCCCACATTAACGTTGATGTACTCGTCATTTCCATTCCTGGAATGCAGCCGCTGCAAGCTTTCGAGAATGATCTCGAATATCGACAGGCCATGAAGCAATTAGAGCATCGAAACGTTGAGAATCTGCTTTGAACAAAGCCCTTGTCGCCTCCTCAAATCCTGGCAGGTCGCCGGCCATGGCGGACATGAATCTGTAGGTGACCTCTTGCGAACGACGCACCTTATCCCGGCTGCTGTAAACACGCCTCGCTTCCTCAACGAGTTTGCGAAGAGCTACAGAGGCACCTCCTGGTTGACTATTTAACCAGCCCCAATGTCGCGGCAGCAATGTGACTTCCCGGGAAACAACGCCCAGCTTGGGGCGACCCGGCCCGCGCTGTGTCCTTTGGGCCGTATTTGGCGGCTTGATGCCTGACTCGACATTCGCTGTAGGTTTCTCCAAACTTTTGAGGACATCTTCCATTGTGCCACGAAAATCGATCTCGATAAGCTCGCTGGTAAGATCGTCAAAAATAAGGATCGATACCTGTTTCTCTCGATCGATGATTTCCTTCACCTTTTTGGCGACCTTCAGAAGGTTTCCTGAAGCAATACAGCGGTTGCTTTCAAACGCAATGCAATTTGTTAGATATTGTTCGTCCATCTTTCTATATCCTCTGGTTGAATTGTGAATGGACGAATTATACCGGGGTAAAATTAGTTTGTCAATATTACCCGGGTAAAAAAGTTTCTGCTTGCCAGGTAACTGGCGCCTATTAAATAATAGTTCTCTATTTGCTTGTCTTAACGATCCTTGTGAATGGTGATGTTAGGGCAAATTCTTATTGACCTTTTCCAAATCAGCGCTTATATTCTTACTTAAATCTTACATGTGTTTTGGAGGATGTCATGCAAACAACCAAATTATCAAGCAAAGGGCAAGTTATTATACCGAAAATATTAAGATCTCGATATAATTGGAATGCTGGTCAAAAGTTGTCCGTAATTGATACGGGTGACGGCATTCTATTAAAACCTTCTCGCTCTTTTAAAATTACGGAACTCGAACAAGTCGCTGGAATATTAACATATTCAAGGAGACCCGTTTCAATTGATGGAATGGAAGAAGCGATAAAAAAAGGCGCCCTGGAGCATAAATAATGATTTCAGTAGATATCAACGTCATTGCTCGCTTGTTAACTGGTGATGATAAACCACAATTTAAGAGAGCTAAAGCACTTTTCGAAAAAGAAAATATATTTATCACAACATCCGTAATTCTCGAATGTGAGTGGGTCCTGCGATATGCATATCACTTCAAACAAACTGAAATTATGAATGCCTTTAAATCCTTGTTTGGCCTATCAAATGTCCAATTACAAGACCCGGTTGTAATTGCCGATGCAATTGAATGGCATCAGAATGGAATGGATTTTGCCGATGCAATTCATTTAGCGCAATCAAAGGATTCAGAAGCATTTGTAACATTTGATAAAAAATTTATAAAATCAACTTTAAAAAATTCCTCCGTTTCAGTCCGCGAGCCCTAACGTCGCGGTTCACAGGCTGCGAGATACGAGCGGTCCGTTGTGCAGCCGCTTGTTAGATGTGTTTCTTCAATTGCTCAGAAACCGATTGGTTCAGTGATTTTTGGGCATCTATGAGCATTTTGTATTTCGATTCAATTTTTTCCAAATTTTTCGATAAAACCGCCTTCAATAAATCTCCTTCCA
>CAYTAQ010000033.1:0-31029 GCA_964435695.1 uncultured Desulfobacterales bacterium
CCGCTTCGATGGTCACATCTTTTTTGCTGATGCCGGTGCCGCCCGTTATGAGAAAAGCATGTGGATTCAGCTTCTGGATGGCGTCTGTGACCGTTCCCGAAATAACGTCTATTTCATCCGGAACCACCTGATGGAACAAAACCTCATGCCCCTCTTTTTGGGACTCCTTTTTTATCCAAAGACCACTTGTGTCGTCAGAAAGCGTGCGCGATGTTGAAACTGAAAGGATTGCAATCTGCAAGCATTTCGGCGCATTTTTCTTGTGTTCTCTTGTGCTCATGATTTCTCCTGTTCTCCGTGTTCTATAAAATTAAGAGTATATTTCATTAATCCATAACTTTACAATGTAAATTTCTAACGGATTTACCTTGATTTTAGACAGCAGGTCTTTTATTAGTGAACCACAAACCTGCGAAATGCGGGATAGAGCGGTTGTCATTAAAGTTAGCTTGTTACACAGATATATCGTTGATAGTTCGTAACCCAAACCAAACGGAACAGATTTATGACAACCGGTATGACCGTTACGCTTTTATCCGATGAGACAATGATAAAGCAATCATGTACCGGCATAATTCTGGCCGGAGGAGAAAATAAACGCTTCAGCGGCAACGAAAAGGCCTTTATTCACATCAACGGCCATGCCATCTTTGCGCATATCATGCAAACCTTCACTAAATTGTTTGATGAAATTGTTGTGGTAACCAATTCACCACTGCCATATCTCGAATGGGATGTCCGCATCGTCAAAGATATCTATCCAACCAGAAGCTCCTTAACCGGAATTCACGCCGGTCTTTTTTACATGGAAACCACCCATGCTTTTATCGCTGCGTGTGATACGCCCTTTTTGCAACCATCCCTTATCAAAAGCATTCTTCAAGCCATTCAGCCGGAAGATGATGTGATCATACCGCAGACCCAGGCAGGATTCGAACCACTTTGCGCCGCCTATTCGAAACGGTGCCTGCCCCTTATTCAACATCAAATGATTCAACGTCGATTAAAAATCCAGTCATTTTTTAACAAAGTGCGTGTCAAAACCGTCTCTGAGAAAGTTATCAAAGAAAATGATCCGGACCTTGTGTCTTTTTTCAATATCAACACCCCGGAAGACCTCAAAAAAGCATCAATCTTACTCAAAGAAAAAAATACAGGAGCATCCCATGAAACTAATTGAAATGATTCAAAAAATAAAAAATAACCCGGATTATCATAACGCCGGTATGATTTTATGTCATAACGGTGTCGTCCGCAGCACATCGCGGGATGGCCGGAAAGTAACCGGACTCAGCGTTCAGGTCGATTATAAAAAATTGAACGCCATCATTGAAAAAAACAAAAAGCGGCCCGGCATCATTGACATTCTAGTGGAAATATTCGACAACCGCCCATTGGCCGTGGGCGATGATGTCATGTATCTGCTTGTTGCCGGCGATATTCGCGAAAATGTCATTGATGCCCTCAGCAACACCTTAAATGCCGTAAAAACAACAGTCACCCAAAAAACCGAGCTTTATGAAACCCCTTAATATGGACGGCGCGCTTGATGACCTCTTCACTATCATGCGTGCAAAATTTAAAGGGAGCAAACATGTCTAAATTTACCCATATTGACGATAAAGGCCATATTAGAATGGTTGACGTAACCGAGAAAAAACCGACCCTTCGCACGGCATTAGCGCAAGGGGTTGTCAGGATGAGCGAAGAAACCTTTGACAGAATCTTTCAACAGCGCGTCCAAAAGGGGAATGTTCTCGAAACCGCCCGCATCGCCGGTATCATGGCGACTAAAAGAACATCAGAGCTCATTCCCATGTGCCACCCATTAAATATCACGCATGTGGCGATTGATTTTTTCCCGGATAAAGCAGCCCATTCGATCCGCCTCGAATCCACGGTTCGAATCATCGACCAAACCGGCGTAGAAATGGAGGCATTGATGGGCGTATCAGTGGCGTGCCTCACCATATACGATATGTGTAAGTCCTATGATAAGGCGATAGCGGTCACGGATATCTATCTTTTAAAGAAATCCGGCGGGAAAAGTGGAACGTTTATTCGAAAAAATCTTTCTTGAATTTGCATGAACCCTATTGAATATATGGCCTTTGTTGCCATCGGCGCCTTAATCGGTTTCATGCTCGGCTGGAGTTTATCCAAGTCGCGATATTTGAAACCGCTCATGGAAAGAGATGTTGAGATTGCTTGCATCACCGAATCGAACCGGAATAAAACAGAAGAAAATCAAAATCTCAAATCTATGCTGGGACAAGCACAAAACGAAATTAAAACGCTAAACGCCGATCTGCTCAAGATTTCTGAAAATCGTTCCGCTGCCGAAAGCAGACTCGAAAATTTGAGTGCCCTAAGCACATCTTTAGGCGTGCGGGAAAAAGAAATTTCCGATCTTCAGAAAACAGTGACAGCGCTCGAAACCACCCTTGAAAAAGAGCGCAAGGCTTTTGATGAAAAAGCGGCCTTGCTCCAGGATCTCCGCACGAATTTGACGGAAACTTATAAAGTTTTATCTGCCAGCGCTCTTAGAGAAAACAATCAGACATTCATCGACCTTGCGCATGCAACGCTTTCCAAATACCTTGAATCCGTCAAAACAGACTTTGAGATGCGGGATAATATGGTAAAAGAAATCATCCATCCCCTTAAAGAAGCGCTCGACCGGTACGAAAATCACATCCAGACCATGGAAAGGTCCAGAGAAAAAGCATACGGAGGGCTCTCAGCCCAGGTTCACTCGCTGATCCAGACGCAGGATATGCTGCAAAAAGAAACCGGTAAGCTCGTTAATGCGCTTCGGGTCCCTCATGTTCGTGGTCGATGGGGCGAAATTACCTTAAAACGCGTCGCCGAACTCGCGGGCATGCAAAACCATTGTGATTTTTTTGAGCAAACATCCGCTCAATCCGAGGATGGCACCCTCAGGCCGGATATGATCATCCATCTTCCCGAAAACCGTTTGATTATCATCGATGCCAAAGTCCCTCTTACAGCCTATCTCGATGCGCTTGAGACCTCCCAGAGAGAGGAAAGAGAATCCCGGCTGTCGGCCCACGCAAAACATGTACAAAACCATATCCATCAATTGTCTCAAAAAGCATACTGGACCCAATTCAATCCCACCCCCGAGTTCGTTGTTCTTTTTATACCCGGTGAAAACTTTTTTTCAGCCGCATTGGAAAAAAACCCCCATCTGATCGAACTGGGTGTCAAAAAGAATGTGATTCTGGCAACGCCGACAACCCTGATCTCCCTTTTAAAAACTGTCGCATTCGGATGGCAACAGGAAAAACTTACTGAAAATGCTCGGAAAATAAGCGAGTTGGGTACAGATCTCTTTGAAAGACTTTCAACAATGGGCCGCTATATCAATGGTCTGGGACATGACATTGAACGCTGCATACAGACGTATAATAAAGTTGTGGGTTCACTTGAGAGAAGGGTCTTGGTGTCCGCTCGAAAGTTCAAAGATCTCGGAATCTCTCAAAAAGATACCAACGACCATTTATCGGTAACACCTATTGATGCAAAAACACGAAACATGACACACCATAACCGCGATAGCATAGAATGAATAAACATGATTATGTAATAGGGTTTGTCCGATTATTGCTTGCCTGCTGTTTCTTGGTGGTTGTTTCAGGTTGCGGTATCTTTATCAGAGAACCGGTCATCACCAAAGAAACATCATTAAAAAAATTAAAGCCGGCTGGATATCCCCGATTCACGGACCATCTGCACTATAAAGACCTCGATCAGGGTATCCAGCAGAGCCTTGCGTATTTAAGACGGATCCCACAGGACCGATGCTTTTATTTCGGAAAAGACACCTTCACCGCCCAACATCTGGCCGCATCCCTTGAATTTTTTCTTAACTTCATCCAAACAAACCCATCGGAAGATGCGTTAAACCAATTCATCAAATCCAATTTTCTTGTGTATCAATCCGTGGGCGGCAACCGGAAAAAAGAGGTGCTCTTTACCGGGTATTTTGAGCCGGTTATCCAGGGAAGTCTCACAAAAAGCGATGAATATCGCTATCCGGTGTACGCAGTGCCGGCGGACTTGGTCACCATCGACCTTTCCTTATTTTCAGAGCGTTTCAACGGCGAAAAAATCATCGGCAGATATAGCGACAAAAACATCATACCCTATTATGACCGTGAAGAAATTGAAAAAAACGGCAACTTGGAAGAGACGGCCGAAATTCTTGCATGGACAAACGATCTGGTAGGCCTTTTTTTTCTGCAAATTCAAGGATCTGGCAAAATTCAACTGGATAACGGCAGCACCGTCAATATTCACTATCATGCTTCAAACGGACATCCTTATCGCAGCATCGGTCGTCTTCTCATCGATGAGGGGAAAATTTCGAAAGAAGAGATGTCCTTGCAAAAAATCCGCCAGTATTTAAATGAAAACCCCCATGAAATAGAGCGGATTCTCAATTATAACAAGAGTTATGTATTCTTTAAATTGGAAAAGGAAGGCCCCATCGGATCACTTCAGGAAAAATTAACCGCAAGCCGGTCCATTGCGCTCGACCGCCGTATTTTTCCGCCCGGCGCGCTGTCCTATATGCAAACCCAACGCCCCCTGGTCGATGAAGCAGGGCAAATTATCGAATGGACCAATTTCAAGGGATTTACTTTAAACCAAGATACCGGCGGCGCCATTCGGGGGCCGGGCAGGGCCGATCTTTTCTGGGGCAGTGGCCCCTATGCAAAAATTGCCGCCGGACATATGCAGCACACGGGTAAACTATATTTCTTGGTCTTGCGACCTGAAATTTTATAATCGTTGACACATTTATACGATATACTGTATCTCAATTTCCAACTGTAAAAAACCTGATAAATCGGTTGATCGTTAAGACCCTGCAACCCTTTAATCCGTGAGGAGTTGTCAATGTTCGGTATCGGAATGCCGGAAATGCTATTAATTCTTGCAATAGCACTCGTCGTCATCGGTCCCAAAAAACTGCCCGATCTCGCCAAATCCATCGGCCGAGCCATGGGGGAGTTCAAAAAGGCGACCAATGAGATAAAGGAATCCATGGACGTGGATTCAAGCATAAAGGATGTTAAAGATACACTTACCGATATCAAAGGCGATATCAAAGAATCCATCAGTTTTGATAATATAGAGGATTATAAACCCAAAAAAAATCATATGGCCGAGAGCGCTGTGAAACATTCCTCAAATAAAACGGCACCACCGCCCCAAGGCACCGCTCAAGCCATGGGGGATCTGAAACACGCATTTGACAACATGGGGACCGACCCAAACACTCCGACCCCTTCAACCGGCGCAAGCGACACAGAAAGCGACGAGCGCGATGCTGAAAAGAAATAGGAATATGCGCCGATGAAAACGGATGAAAAGCTCCCGTTTACAACACATCTCGAGGAACTTAGAAGCCGTCTCATTAAATGTTTCATTGCCGTTGGCGTTGGTTTTGTTCTTTCCTACGGATTTAAGGAAAAACTCTTTGAGATATTAACCGCCCCGCTTATTTCCGTAATGAAACCCGGTGAAACTCTTATTTACACCAACTTGCCCGAAGCATTCTTCACATTTCTGAAAGCCGCTTTTTTATCCGGAATAATGTTGGCTTCTCCGATCATCATCTATCAATTCTGGATGTTTGTCGCCCCCGGGCTCTATCAAAAAGAACGGCGTATGCTGCTGCCGATCGTTTTTCTTTCTTCCCTTTTTTTTATCGGCGGAGCTCTGTTCGGCTATTTTATTGTCTTTCCCTGGGGGTTTAAGTTTTTCCTGGGCTTTGCGTCAGAGACCATCAGACCGCTGCCTTCGATGAAAGAATATTTGAGTTTTTCTTCAAAAATGCTTCTGGCGTTCGGCTTGGTCTTTGAATTGCCGTTGATTCTGACGTTTCTTGCAAAACTCGGTTTGGTTTCCGTTGGTTTTTTGAAAAAAAACAGGAAGTATGCAATACTTCTCTTTTTTGTAGGCGCAGCCATCCTAACCCCTCCGGATGTGGTCACCCAGGTCATGATGGCATTGCCGTTGATGGTTCTCTACGAAATAAGTATCATCGGTGCCAAAATTTTTGGAAAAAAGAAAGAAGCGCCCAAAGACGATTGAGTTTTTGCATTTCTTTACCGTTGACAGATATTTTGTTCCTTGATAAATGTTTCGGCGGGTCAAAAAGATGAACAAAATTTGAAAGGAGGCGAAAGGAGACTATGAATAAAAAGGGCTTGCTGGTATTTGCGCTGGTCGGGTTTGCCGTGATATTCGCCACCGCAGCACTTTCTGCCGGGCCTACGGCGCCGGCCGTCATTAAGATGGAAGACAAGTATGAGCATACCAAGGGTATTGTGGAATTTTCACATGCAAAACATTTTAATGATTACAAAGCCGGCTGTGGCGAATGCCATCATGATGCAAACCATAAACCGTTGGACACTCTCAAGGAAGGCGACAGCGTCAAAAAATGCATCGAATGTCATAAAAAACCCGGAGAAGTGTCCTCAGATTTAAAAAAAGAGTGGAAGGCAAAAAAAATCAAGCGCGCGGAGCAAAAAAAATTGGAGCTTGAATATCATGCCGAAGCATTGCATGAGAACTGTCAAGGCTGCCACAAGGAATACAACAAGAAAAACAAGACAAAAGCGGCACCCACCACCTGTACCAAGTGCCACCCCAAAAAGAAATAGCAAACAGCAAACAGCTTAAAAAAAGGTCTGTACCGCCTTGGTGCAGGCCTTTTTTATCACCACCGCGCCCCAACCCAGCGCTGTTTGTTAGCGGTTCGCTTGTCTATAAGCAATGGCTGCATCCACCATCGCTTTTGCCCACGAAGGCGTTCCCAGCGCGTGAATATGGGTATAGGTTGCAAACGCATTTTTAAAACAGATCCCGTCTTTTCCATCCATGAGTCCTGCGCCTCTTTTCACTTCAAAAACAAGACAATCTAAATCGCCTTGATACTGTGTTGCTCTAGAATAATGAAATTCATGTCCTTTAATTTCGGTGCCGACATCAAAAAAAGGATTGCTTCCAACCACCGTATTTATTGTATAGCCATGTCCCTGCGGCCTTTTATGGAGTTCGAAAACCAATGGAAAAATTCCTGCCATGGGGTATGTCTTCTCCGCCATCACGAGGGAATCCCCCAGATACATCAAGCCGCCGCATTCGGCGTATATCGGAAATCCGTTTTGCGCCAGTTTTTTTAGGTGTTTTCTATAGCTAACGTTTTCCGACAACACCTTGGCATGGGTTTCAGGAAATCCGCCGCCGATATACAGGGCATCCATGACGGGTGGTATTTTTTCAGCAAGGGGGCTCGTAAAGACCAGCTCAGCCCCGGCTGCCTCAAGGGCTTCGATATTTTCAGGATAATAGAATTGAAATGCTGAATCTCTGATAACGCCGATTTTCGGTATAACATTCCCAATCGCAAACCGTTGAACACATATCGTTGAATCCGGATCGCCTATTTGATCCCGTGATGATCCGGTTTCGATTGTCGTATCTTTTTCTGCAGGATTTTCTCCGGAAAAATCACCTGATTCTCCATGGGCAATTTTCAAAATGGCATCCAGATCCAGATAGTTGGATATAACGTTTGCGATGGATTGGATGGATTCTTGCGCCCATTCATGTTCCGGCGTCGGCACCAAGCCCATATGTCGTTCAGGAAAAATTTGTTTTTTAAGCTTGGGCACCGCACCCAACACAGGAATATGGCAATAGTACTCGATGCAGCTTTTTAAATTGTTTTCGTGGCGTTTTCCCGCAACCCGGTTCAAAACAACGCCCCGAATCCTTGCTTCAGGGTCAAACTGCATGCAACCGGAGACAACCGCTGCCATGGTACGCGTGGTCTTGGTGCCGTCAATACAAAGAATGACGGGTAACTTCAGCAACTTAGCCAATTCAGCCGTACTGGTGCTCCCTTCGCGATCCATGCTGTCGTATAGCCCGCGATTCCCTTCTACAATGGCTATATCGGCTGATTGTGTGTAGCAATGAAATGAGCGCAGGATGATGTCTTTGTCGATGAGGAAGGTGTCCAGATTATAGCAGGGCCGGCCCGCCGCCATGGCGAGCCAGCCCGCGTCAATATAATCAGGACCTTTTTTGAAAGGGGCAATCGCTCGACCCAATTGCCGCAATGCGGCAATAATACCGACGGAAAAAATGGTTTTACCAGATCCCCCGCGCAAGGCGGAGAGGATCACCCCGGGAAAAACATTTTTTCCAGGTTGTTTCGGATTCAATTCCAAAGGATTATATTACAGAGAAAACAAGTTGTTTGTACCCGCAAACATTAATCTTCATGCTCTGCGGAAGCCTGTTTTCCGGTTCCGGAAAGTCCATACATAGACGTACTGCCGCTGGACCAATACTCGAGAACGCCTTCCACCACCATCTGGTTGATGAATTTTTTGGCGACTCTCGGTTTTTCTTCCAGAATCTTGGCCAGATCATTAAAATAAAACTTGGATTTCATCTTTTGTTTTTTCATTAGTCCGTCGACTATTTTTTCTTTTGCCTCTTCGTATTCCATTGATAAACCCCTTTTCGGTATTTTGTGGGCAGGAGGCCCGTATTCGTGGACCTCCTGTGGTTATCCGAGTGCTTAGAACTTGAATTGTGAGGTCTGGCGCCAGGTAAAATAGGCTGGATCCCTGAAATCATCGATGAGGTGATGGGTAAATTCAAGCTCACATTTTTCAAAGAACCTTTCCCATCCGATCCGTTCCGCCCAGTCACCGAGCCGTTCATATTTGTTGGCACCAGCCGCATACGCGTCCACAATTTTTTTAATGGTTGACGTTGTCCGGGGCCAGCGCGGTGCCTCGTTGGGGATAAACGCCACAACGACCTTTGAGAATTTGGGCGCGCTGATGCGGTTGGAAACCTTGCCGCCCGCCATGATCACGATACCGTCACCGTCCGTGTCTGCCAGCGGCATGGAAGGACACATGGTGTAGCAGTTTCCGCAAAACATGCATCGCTCATTGTTGACCGAAACACTTTTCAGCTCCTTATCGCCCACGGTTACCTTAGACGGTTTGATGGCCGCTGTCGGACATGCCGCAATGGCCAGCGGAATTTCACACATCTTGTCCAGGTACTCATGATCCAGCATGGGGGGTTTGCGGTGATAGCCGAGGATGGCAATATCGGAGCAATGAACCGCGCCGCACATGTTCAGGCAGCATGCCAGGGAAACGCGAAGCTGTGCCGGCAACCTGTGATTTTTAAAATCATCAAATAAAACATCCATGGTGGCCTTGACCGGTCCGGATGCATCGGTGGCAGGCGTATGACAGTGGATCCATCCCTGGGTATGCACAATATTGGTAACACCGGCTCCGGTTCCACCCACCGGAAATTTAAAGCTGCCGCCGTCAAACTTCCGGCTATCGAGATCTGCTTTCAGCGGTGCAACCTTCTCTTTGCTGTCTACCATGAATTCGATATTGTTCCGGGTGGTAAATCGGAGATATCCATCACAATGTTTGTCAGCAATTTCGCAGAGCTCACGGATGTGAGTTACGCTCATGAGCCGGCATCCACCGACCCTCACGGTGTAAACTTCATCGCCGGATTCGGCAACATGAACCAGAACTCCCGGCTCCAATATTTCATGGTAAAGCCATTTACCCTTGTTCTTTGCAATAACCGGAGGGTAAAATTCATCGAATTTTCTCGGCCCGATGTCGGTGATCCGGTCTGCCATCGGTTTGTCCGGATTATAACCTGAAGATATAAATGCCATGGTTTTCCCCTCCTATCTTTGATGGTATTTTCTGAATTCGTTAATGTCTCGCTCAAATCCGCCTTTAACCTCTTCTTCTTTCCAGAAAATGTACGGATTTGTGCGCGGTTCCTGCACCATGCGCGGATCAGGATCAAAACCGGTAACTTCGAGCAGTTTCTGAAAACCCTGCCGTTTCATGAGCTCTCCAAGTCGCTCACGGTTCTTTCCTTCTTCCATCCACCAATCCCAGATGGGTTCTATGACGGTTTCTTTTATCTCATCATACGGCTCTTCGACCTTGATAAACGGAACGAGAAGCGACCCCATTTGGGCACCATCCAAAATAGGCGCCTTGGCACCGACCAGGATGGAACAGCCCCTGTCGTTGCCGATTCGGAGCGCTCGCGGCATGACGTTGATGCAGTGCATACAACGGGTGCATTCTTTGTTGTCGATCTTGAGCTCCTTGCCGTCCATCCACATGCATTGTGTCGGGCAAAGACCGATGACTTCCTTCTGAATATCAAAGGCGCCCCAATCACGGCCGGAATGAGCACCGCCGTTGGGCGGAATTTCACCGCCGACATAGGCCCTTACAGCTTCCTGATCGATGCGGATATCGTCTCGCCAGGTACCGATAAACGACATATCGGAGCGCGCGATGGATGCCACACAGCAGTTGGGACATCCGTCAAATTTGAACTTGAACTTGTAGGGGAAGGCCGGACGATGGAGTTCGTCCTGATACTCAACGGTCAGGTCATGACACAATGCCTGGGTGTCAAAGCAGGCATATTCGCACCGGGCTTCGCCGATACAGTCCGAAGGCGTCCTTAAATTGGAGCCCGATCCGCCCAAGTCCTGATTCAGATTATGGGTCAATTCAAAAAACACTTCTTCCAACTGCGGGGTGGTCGTTCCCAGAAAAACAATATCTCCGGTGGATCCGTGCATGTTGGTGATACCGCTGCCCCGCCGTTCCCACAGATCACAAATACTTTCCAAATATTTGGTGGTATAGAACTTCCCCGCCGGCTGACTTACCCGCATGGTATGAAAATGGGCGACGCCCGGAAACATCTGGGGCTGATCACAGTACCGTCCGATAACACCGCCGCCGTAACCGAATACACCGACAATACCACCGTGTTTCCAGTGGGTTCGACCGTGTTTGTATGAAAGCTCAAGAATACCTAAAAGATCGTCAACAACATCTATGGGAATTTGATATTCAACGTTCTTTTCATTTTTGGCCCTTGATGCAGCTTCCTGCTTAAGATCGGATACAAAGCTTGGCCATGGCCCGGATTCAAGCTGATCCAACAAAGGGGTTTCATGCTTTGCCATCTTTTTACCTCCATTCTAGTTTATATTTAGCCTAACTGCCTGAAAAATATCACCTACCCATATCGGGTGATTATCGTCACCTCCTCTCAATTTAGCCTTAGTCTTTTAAATTATACGGTATATCGAACCATCATTTTCTTTTTTCAACCAAGGGGCAGATATAAAATTTATATTATATCTTGTCAATAAAAATCCATGGTTTCATTCGGTTAAAGAAATACAAATATTTAAACTGCTGGTTCATATCCCATATTTTGTGGTTTAAAATGACAGCCATACCGGATCTTGTACGAATGAGTCACGCCAAGGACCTAGGGATCGAGAAATCTTGGCATCATTTTTAGAAAGACATTTACATGCTTGCTTATATGCGATTTTGCCACAGCTTGATCGGAGTTCATGGTGCCCATTCGGCCCATAACGGCATGGAACAAATCAAAAAAATCCTTATCAGGAATGCCTTTGAGAAATGCTTTGAAGGTGTCGACAAATGTGTCTGGAATAGCCGCCTTACGCGTCGCCAATCGAAGCCCTTTGAAAAAACCCTTCAAAATACCTTCAATCGCAAAATCATCGATCCACGCAAGCTCCCCGACACCATCGATGCGATCGATCCGCATTCGGATTGAAACATTTAACAAGAACAACAGCAACGCGTTCACGATGGTGGACAGGCTGCCGTCCTTTTTGTTAAAAAGTCGTTCGTAACGCCTCACCGTAATCAACTTCACCTTTGGTTCAGCGGCATCCAAATTGACAACGAAATCTCCGGCGGCATGATGCCACGAAAAAATCTGCTCGTATGTTTCTAAATCATAATATGCCGTCAAAATCGCAGTTGCCTCTTCATACAACATCGTTGCCTGCTCTTTTGAGAGAATCAGATTCCTTTTTTCCGTATCCCATACTGCAATCCGGCTTGTGTGGCGATCTCCCTTTTTGGAAATATGGAATTCATGGTAGCCCTCGAACCATTCCCCAAGAAACATCCGAACCTGCCGGGCGTCATCGATTTGAACGCAACCATAACCATAAACCTTTGGTATAAAATCAAACAGATAAATTTTGCCCAATCGATTTAAATTACGATATTCCCCTTCCAGAAATTCCTTGCCGACGCTTGATACCGCCACATTCAGAACGAACACGACCCGCCGTTCATCCACGACCGTCACGATTCTCGCAGGGTGGTAAAACTCACCATGTTTTTCAAGGTAGATCATGATTTTTTTAAGAGCTTCGGAGGGAATTTTTCGTTTTAGAATTGAAAACACAGCATTACAGACAGTTTCAAAGGATTGCTCGGAAAGAAAATCTACAACCACCTTAAAATACTCAGCATAGGTTATGGCCGTCCTGTCAGATTCTTTACTTTTCCGGGGATCTGGCTTGCGGCTTAAGGGTATGTTCGCATCCCATATGGGAAGATTTTTATGAACAGGGTGGTCATCATCTGATAAAAAATAATAGAATTGCGGCAATTGTGGCATCAATTTTATGACTTGAAAACGACAGATCTCAAATGGCTTGAGACTATCGGTAGGCTTTCAACTCCTCCAGAATCTGCGGTGCAACATTATATCCCGAGGATAGGGCCTTATCAGCGCTTTCAATAGCCAGTTCGAATTCACCCTTCTCCATGTAAGCAATGGCCAGATTGTTGTAAGCAACGGCAAAGGACGGCTCCAAATCAATCACTTTCCTGCTGGTTGCAATACTCTCTTCAACCATTCCCTTCATGATATACGCATTGGCAAGGGTTGTATACGCCTGAAGAAAATTAGGGTTCCAGCGGATGGCTTTTTCAAGCGCCCAGATCGCCTCATCAACATTCCCCAGTTGAAGTTGCACAAATCCGATATTTCCATATCCTTCTGAAAATCCGGCCCTGGATTTCACCGCCATCTGATTATACTGCAGACACCCTTCAAGATCTCCCCGGTTGAGACAGATACCACCGAGCTGAACATAGGCTTCAGCAAGGCTTGGACTGTGCTCAAGCGCATCCTGAAACGAGGCCTCGGCTTCATCGTATTTCTTTTGTCCCAATAACGCCACCCCCAAATTGTAATGTGTTACGCCACATTCCGGATTGCTGGACAACGCGGCGCGCTGCATGGTGATATATTCTTCTACGTTTTTTGCTTTTTCCATTATCCTGTCCTTATTTAAAAAAATCCCAAAAGATGACCTTTGATAAAAAAATAAAAGCTAGTACGGCCGCTCTCAATTGTCAAGGATAATTTTGCCAGACATACCGCTTAAAACTTTAAGAAAATTATTTCATCAATCGACGGATGTTGGGCGTTTTCTGGCCTAAAATATCCCGCTTTGGTTATAATTCCAAGCGTTCATGACAGGAGAAGTTGCTTGACATAAAAAAAAATTCCCTTTATAAAATTTTTAAAACTTATTGAAGGTATATTGGGTCAGTTAAAACATTTAAAAGGAGGAATGATTATGGCGGACTGTTATGTCAATGTATTTTTAGATGATGAAAATTTCAAAAAAATTGAAGAAGTCGGTTTGGCCGACGAGGTAAAAGACGTAGGCGGCAAGAAAGCGATTCAGGTCGTAATGACGCAAAAAGATAAAAAGAAACTCCAAAAGGGTTTCAAAGATTTAGCTTTCGATGATTCCGACACCTGTGTCCTTCCCGAAGACGGGGAACAAAAACTATTGAATATCATTCTGGATATGAAATCTGTCGATGTCATGAAGTTTGCCATCACCAAACTTTACAATCCGCTTGCCGGAAGAGATGTGTTTGGCAGAGGTACGGGTATGCGTTAAAAGGAGAAATCTATGGACAAGGGATGTTATACAGCAATCATCACCCCTTTTACGAGCTCTGCCGCGGCCGTTGACTATGAGGGCCTGGAAAAACTTGTGGATTTCCAGATAACAAACGGCATCACGGGCATATTGGCGGTCGGAACAACGGGCGAGAGCCCCACGCTGGCATGGGATGAACACCACAAAGTTACGCAAATCATAGCCCAACAAACGCGTGGTAAGTGTTTATGCATTGCGGGCACCGGAAGTAACAATACCAAAGAATCGTTAGCCGCAACCGAACATGCCGTTGCTTCGGGAGCTGATGCGGTCTTGATGGTTGACCCATATTACAACGGACCCAGCAGCCTGGAGATTCGAAATGAATACGTTGCACCGGTGGCCCAGGCATTTCCGGACCTGACCATCATTCCTTATGTCATTCCGGGACGGACGGGTGCCCAGCTGTTTCCGGAAGATCTGGCCATTCTTTTCAATGATTTCAAAAATGTGAATACCGTAAAGGAAGCAACGGCCAATCTCGATAACATGAAACGAACCAGGGAATGCTGTGGGCCTGAGTATACGATTCTTTCCGGCGACGACGGCATGACATTTGACATGATGACGGATCCGAAAATCCAGGCGGCGGGAGTGATCTCCGTTGTGACAAACATCGCACCCAAGGCGGTCTCCGAAATGGTCCGTCTTGTGAACGAGGGGAATGTTTCAGCCGCCGAGAGAATGAAAAGTGCAATCAATCCCCTCTTTGGCTTGGTCACTGTAACAACAAAGGAAAAAACGCCTTACGGTGAAGTAAGCTGCAAGGCTCGCAATCCACTCGCGATTAAAACCCTCATGGCAATCCTCGGTATGCCCGGCGGTAACTGCCGACGGCCGTTGGGCAAAATGTCGGAAAACGGACTGAACAAAGTTCTTGAGGCAGCTAGAATAATTCAAAAAAACAACCCGGAAATATTCCAGCCGGCTGCCGAATTTTTCGATCTGGATATCGAAGAACGGCTAAATAATACTTCCTATACCGAAGGACTCTATTACGAAACTTACTAAAATAAAAGAATCCCATTTCCAACCGGTTCGTTCGGAAACGGGATTCTTTTAGGTCCGATCATCCGCTAGCGCTTTTCTTGAATACGTCGCTGCCTGCTCCTCCGGTGCCGTCTGCTTAAACAAGATATCTTTTAACCAGGTTACACCGAAATCGAGGAGCGCCTCATCATCTTCCCTTATTTTAGCCAGTGTCTCATCATCGACATCAAAACGCTCAAGAAATGTACTTTCAAACACAAACCGCCTGAATTTATCAATATTATAGCTCACCATAAAAAACATATTTTTGGCTTGTTCGGTCAACTTGATGCTGGAAGGAAACGATCGCTTTCGCACCAACAGGTCTGTCCATTTTTTATTGATTTCATCATGAATATCAAGGCCTTGATCTTTGCGCCACGCTTCGACGGTCCATGATTTCTCTTCCTCAAAGCCTGAGCAGTGCGGTTCATTGACAAAAAAATAAAACCCCTCTTCCTCTGCGCCCTCTTTATGGCTGAGGGACGCCACGCCAAGCGGGTAATATCGGCAGGTGGTAGGCCGATCTTCATAGACAATGCACCCATCTTCCCGCACAAAGGGGCAGGCCTGGGATTCGTCGTCCAACAGTTTTAACGTTATTACCGGCAAGTCGGTTTTTTCCAAAAGATGGGGTTCGGTGTAAATGGCCAAAAATTCTTCAGATGTTAACCCCAGTCTTCTTTTCAGCCGAATAATATCATAAGGCGTCAAGGTTATTTTTATCTCATGACAACATTTGGTAAAGCACTGAATTCCTTTGTGGCACCTAAATTTGAATTTACTTTTCTTCCCCAATTGTACCGGGTCGATCTTGGCCATTTTATCCTGGCTGCTCATTATCATTCCTTTCATTATTCACGGCGTATTTGTCGCCCTTCTAAACCATGTCCTCGGTGCTTGTCAAATCAATAACTTGTCTTTCTTGCAAAATTGCATCCCAATTTTATTTCTTTGAAGGTTTTAAGATATTATGTTATTTAAATTTAGCAAGATATAAGACAAAAGGAAAAAAGATGGAAACTCAAGTTCTCATCATCGGCGGCGGCGTTACGGGTGCCGGGCTCGCCCGTGATTTTTCCTTGCGGGGTGTGCGCTGTGTCATTGTTGAAAAGCACGATATCAATGCCGGCGCTTCAGGTGCCAATCATGGTTTGCTTCACAGCGGCGCACGCTATGTTTCAAGCGATCCAGGTGCCGCACAGGAATGTTGCCTGGAAGGCGCGTTATTAAAAAAAGTGGCGCCGGATTGTATTGAAGACACCGGAGGACTTTTTATTGCGGTGGAAGGTGATAATGAAAACTTTATTGCAGCCTTTCCCGGTCTCTGTGCAAAAAGCAATATCCCGGTTCAGGAACTGAGCGCAAAAGAAGCCCTGGAAATGGAGCCGGTGCTTTCCAACAAAATCATCGCCGCCTATCATGTTCCGGATGCCTCCATTGATCCCTTTAAGCTGACGATGGAAAATTTTTACCAGGCCCAAGAATATGGTTGTACCCTGCTTCGACATGCTGAAGTTATTGGATTTCATATCGATAAAAACCGAATTGTCTCAACAAAGCTGAAAAATTCTTTAACCGGTGACGTGTTTTTTATCCACGCAGAACAGGTGGTGAACGCCACCGGAGCCTGGTCAAAGGGAGTTGCCGCCTTGGCGGGATGTAATATTGATCTTCTTTATTCCAAGGGAAGTTTGCTGGTCACCCATAACCGGTTGACCCAGCGGGTCATCAACCGGCTCAGGCCCTCGTCGAATGCCGATATTCTGGTGCCGGGTGGCACGGTTTCCATCCTGGGAACAACCTCTATTCGTATCGAAAATCTGGATGAAATTTATCCTACGGTCAAAGAAATCGATTTTATCGTCGGAGAAAGCGCCGCCATGATTCCCCGGTTGGAAACAACCCGATATATTCGCGCATATGCAGGCGTTCGCCCGCTCATTGGATCCGGGTCAACGGATGATGATCGCAATATCAGCCGGGGATTTGCGCTGCTGTCGCATGAAAATGACGGCCTGACGAACTTCGTTACCATCACCGGCGGCAAGCTTACCACCTATCGATTAATGGCCGAAAAAACCGTGAATTTCGTCTGTGAACGGCTGGGCATCAACAGCCCGTGTCGAACCAGAGAAGAACCCCTCCCTTCCGCTGGCGGCGCCAGATGGACAAAACCCGGGATTGCACCCAAGGTCTGGATGGAACATCTTGCGCCGGATGATATGTTGCTTTGTGAATGCGAAATGGTTCCTAAAAGTATCGTCAACAGCCTGATTCAATCCATCCATGATCAAGATGGCAAACCCGATCTCATGGCCTTGGGACTTCGGAGCCGGATCGGCAAGGGCGCGTGTCAAGGGACGTTCTGTGCACTTCGAATCGCAGCTTATCTCTACAGCATCAAAGAGCTGGAAGCAAATGAAGGTTTATCTAGCATCAAGGCATTTATCTCCGAAAGATGGCGCGGCATTCAGCCGCTTCTCTGGGATATACCGCTCATCCAGGCAGAACTTCAAGAGGCGCTGTATTGCGGCCTGTTTGGAATCGAACTGAATGATGAATAACCATGAATTAACATGTGAACTGGTGGTCATCGGCGCCGGCATGGCCGGTATGGCGGCTGCGTTGTTTGCATCTAATCGCGGCATCAATACGGTTCAGGTGGGAATTGCCAGTGAAATTATTTTTGCAAGCGGGCTTTTGGATCTAATGGGGGTCCACCCTGTTGAAAAGGGAAATGTATGGGAGAATCCCTGGAAGGCCATCGACGCATTGTCTCGAGATATACCGGATCATCCGTATGCACGCATAAAACCGGAAGACATTCAGGCCGCGTTTTATGAACTCATGATGTTCATGAGGCAAACAGGACTCCCGTACCATTGTTATCAGCACCGCAACGCCCATGTGATCACGCCCATGGGTACGGTTAAACGCACGTTTTGTGTACCCCACACCATGCGGAATAATGTTACGGCATTTGAGGAAAAAAAACCGTGCCTTATGATTGATATCAGGGGGCTCCGGGGGTTTAGTGCCCGGCAGATAACCGAAACATTGAAGCCATCCTGGCCCAAATTGCGATACGCATCCATCGCCTTTCCGGATACGAATCATCTCCATGAAACCTATACAGAGCCCATGGCCAGATCATTGGCCATACCCAAAACCCGCAAAGCCCTTTCAGATATTATTAAACCGCATATCAAAAATGCAAAAGCGGTGGGACTGCCGGCAATCTTGGGCCTGTACCATACCGAGCAGATCCTTGCTGATCTTGAAGCACAAATGGGAGTGCTTTTATTTGAGATTCCAACCATGCCACCCGCTGTACCGGGCCTTCGCTTGAAGGAGCTGTTTGAAGCCCATCTTCCTGAAAAGGGCGCGCGGCTGCTTTATCAAAAACGGGTTCGAAATGCCCTGCGTGAAAATAACTCTTTTTTATTAGAAATCGGAGATGCGCCCGACGCATTCACCATACGTACCAGAGGAATCATACTGGCCAGCGGCCGTTTTATCGGCAAGGGGCTCTCTGCCGATAGAAATAAGATCAGGGAATCGCTTTTCGATCTCCCGGTTTACCAGCCGGAAGAGCGGGCACAATGGCACCGCTATCATTTTCTCGATCCCTCTGGTCACCGGATCAACCAGGCCGGCATTGAAATAGACGATCACTTTCGCCCGTTGGACAATTCGGGAAAGCCGGCCATTGACAATCTCTTCGCTGCCGGTTCCATCCTGGCCCATCAGGACTGGATGCGAATGAAATGCGGATCAGGCCTGGCCATCGCCACAGCGTATGCCGCCGTACAAAATTTTCTGAAGCAACCGTAATTTTCACCCAAAATGAACGATTTTTGACTCGACCTGCACCGATCGCTTGATTAAAATAGAATCCGGCGGTTGGACTAATCTAAATCAGTTTGCCTGCACCGCTCTATCGCCATCATGGGATCGTCTACGAATATGCCGTCAACACCCATCTGAAAACAGGTGTCTACATCCCTTCCCGTTTGAACATCCCAGCAAAATACGTAAATGCCTTTGGAGTGGCATTGCGCCACCATTGCCGAATTCAATATCTTAAACTGAGGATGAAAAGAGAATGGTTTTAGTTCATTACATAAAGCCAGCGGTTCGGTATCGCAAGGTGCTTCTACCAGCAAAGCCACCGCCATGGACGCATTTATCCGCAAAACCCGTTCCAATATCGCGGCATCAAAACTCGATATCAAAATCCGATTTTCAGCATTCAGCTTTTCGACCAGCGCCACTGTTTTTTCTTCAAGAACGCCCGGCAAAAACATCGAAAGCGCATCACTGCCCTTAATTTCTATATTTATAAATATCCTGTTTCTAAAAGCATCCAAAACTTCTTTCAGTATCGGAAGCTTCTCTCCGGAAAATCGGGCATGAAACCAGCTGCCGGCATCGAGTTGCTTGAGTTCTTTGAGTGTTAAGCAGCTCACCGGGCCTGAACCATTGCTCGTTCGATCAACGGTACTGTCATGAATCACCACAATTTCTCCATCCTTTGACAGCGTGACATCCAGTTCGATCATTTGTGCGCCGGTATGAACCGCCGCCTCAAATGAAATCATCGTATTCTCTGGGTACTGGGCTGAAAATCCCCTATGCGCTGCAATTAACGGCCGGTTGAATGGTAACAAATCACCTCCTATTGACAAAGATTCATTCGAATGGGATAAAAAAAACGAGAATGAACAAACATTATCATGCAAATGCACGACAAAGTAAACGCTTTTAAGCAGCAAAAATGAAACCCTTTAAAAAATTTCCCCCAAAAACCAAACGCAAGATAGCATATGTCCTAACGGACATCGACGATACGCTGACAATTGCGGGCCGCATCCCTTCCGTTGTTTTTCGGGCTATGGAAAACCTCCAAAATAACGATATCCGCATCATTCCCATTACCGGACGTCCTGCCGGATGGTGCGACCACATTGCCCGGATGTGGCCCATAGACGGCCTGGTGGGCGAAAACGGCGCATTTTACTTTCGTTATGATCTTGAAAAGAAAATAATGATCCGTCGGTATGTTAAGTCGGAAACAGCCCGCCGGCATGACCGAACAAAGCTAAACGCGCTTGAACAGGAAATCTTACGGAAGGTTCCCGGATCACGGGTGTCCGCCGACCAGGCATATCGGGAATCGGATTTGGCAATTGATTTCTGCGAAGACGTGCCGCGTCTTTCTCAGGAAGCGATTCATGAAATTTTGCACATATTTCACCGCTCCGGCGCACAGGCAAAAATCAGCTCTATCCATGTTAACGGCTGGTTTGGTGATTATGATAAACTCTCCATGACAAACCTGCTCTTCAAAGAGGTCTTTGATATTGATTTGGAAAAAACAAAAGATAAAATGCTGTTTATTGGTGATTCGCCCAACGATTGCCCCATGTTTGATTTTTTTCCACACGCGGTGGGTGTTGCCAACCTCCGTGAATTTGAATCCGCGTTAACATCCAAACCTCAATGGATAGCGGACGGCAACGGTGGTTTCGGTTTTGAGGAAATTGTAGATATCCTGCTGAAATAGCGGGCATCAAGACAGGATTTTACATTTTTCTGGATTTAAAAACACGTAGAGTTCCTGACCTTCTTCCTGCGGCACGTAATGGGTAACCTGCACCCTGATTTTGGTATCATTGATGCTTATGAAAAGATACAGAAAGTTGCCCAAGTAGGCTTTGTGCGTAATGATGCCCTTAAAAAGATTCTCTTTTGCCTGGGGCGCTTCCGTAAATATTTCAATATCCTCGGGCCGTATGGATGCATACACCGTTTTTCCAGGTGCTGCTGCCGTGGCCTCAGGCAGCGTGCAAAGCATTTTCTCGCTGAACTCCGTGCGAACATACGCTTTCTTTTTATCCTGAAAAACCTGAAGGATCTCTCCGGACATAAAATTCATGGTGCCTATAAAATCCGCGACAAATTTATTGGTCGGCTTTTCATATATCTCCTTGGCTGTGCCGAGTTGAACCACGTTCCCTGAATCCATCACGGCGATTCGATCCGAGATCACCATGGCTTCCGCCTGGTCGTGGGTGACGTAAACCGATGTGATCCCCATCCGCCTCACCAGGCTTTTGATTTCAAATCTCAATTCCTCTCTGAGTTTGGCATCCAGGTTGCTCAGCGGTTCATCCAGCAGTAATACTTTGGGATTTCTTACAAGCGCCCGCGCCAGCGCCACCCGTTGCTGTTGTCCCCCGCTCAGCTGTGACGGGTATCGATTTTCTAAACCACGCAATCCCACCAATTTTAATACGTTTTGCGCTTTTTCGTGAATCTCTTTTCTCGGTAATTTCTGAAGCTTTAAACCGTAAACAATATTATTGAAAACCTTCATATGCGGCCACACGGCATAGTTTTGAAACACCATGCCGATACCTCTCTTTGAAGGCTGGACAAACCCTTGAGAGAGCATCGGCATGCCGTCGATAATAATGTCCCCTTCCTCTGGTCGCTCCAATCCGGCAACGCAACGCAAGGTGGTTGTCTTGCCGCATCCGCTGGGCCCAAGCAGTGTCACCATTTCTCCTTTTTCCACCTCGAGCTGTATGTGGTTCACGGCCACGACGTTCTTAAAGCGTTTGAACAGATTTCTGATTTCTATAAAGGCCATTCCATCTGTCTCCTTCAGCAGTCTCTCAATATTCGACAGCGTTTCGATATGCTTTGTATATCTGTCGATTCATTATTTCCCACCGGTGCCCCAGGCGGCCTTGAGGACACCGCCGCTGATTCTTGATACGATCAGCAGCAGCATAAAGGTAATGACAATCATCAGAAACGCCATGGCAGCGGCATTGCCGAACTCCATGCCGCGGTGCCAGTTTAGATAGATCCCGATGGGTAAGGTTTCCCATCCGCCGCGATATAGGAATACCGCCGTCGATATCTCCTGGAACGCCATAATGAAAAACATCACCACCCCTACAAGCACCCCTTTAAGCAGCAGCGGCAGCGATATACTGAAAAACGTTCTGAGTTTGCCTGCACCCGACACCTCGGAGGCTTCCTCGAGTGAAGGATCCAGCTGTAAGTATGAGGAATGCGCCATCCGTAGAAAATAGGGGAGCCGCCGGGCAAACAGCGCCAGCGGCATGATGATCCAATACCTGGCCAGAGGGATTCCCTGCCAAAAAGCCAGTATGTAACTGACGCCGATGGCAATACCCGGAAATGCGAGCATTAACGTAATCACAAAGTCGAGCGCATCTCTCCCTGGAACACGGGTGCGAACGACAAGATAGGCGACTGGAAGTCCGAAGGCAATCCCCATAACCAGGGCAATACTACTGAATAAAAAGGAATTTTTAATCAGACCCGGGCTTTCCAGAAGGATAAGCCTGAAATTATCGAGGGTCCAATAGCTTGGAAAGGCCTCAAAGACCCATCTTCTGGAAAACGCTGCAAGGCCAAGTACGGTGGGAATTAGCAGAACCAGAACAGCGACAAAAACCATATAGATATACGCGCTTGCTTTCACCAATCTGTTTGGCTCGATCACTCTGCCTTCCGACGTGGTTCCCTTGGAGAGACCGGTATACTTTTTCTTCTCAACCCACCATCGGGCTATTAAAAAGAGGGATATACAAAAGAGCGAAGAAACGACCACCGCCACGATCCCCATATACTTTCGGTGCACATCGGTAAAGTGATAGGCAATGTTGAGATATGAAACTGACGGCAGAAAGTCCACCTGCCCTAAAATCAACGGTGTGAGCCAGTCGGTAAAGGGCCACAAAAATACGAGAACCGCGCCCGCGAGATAACTGGGTGCGCAAAGCGGAAGGGTTACGGTGATAAAGCGCCGAAAGCCGCTGGCGCCCTCGACTTCGGCGGCTTCTTCAAAGGAGGGATCAATGTTGGTGAACCCTGCGGAAAGACCGAGAACGATAAACGGCAGCATGTGCAAGGATTGGACAAAAACCAGTCCATGCATCCCATAGATAAAATTGACGGGTTTCTCGATCAGCCCCAGGTCCATCAGGAGCAGGTTAAGCGTGCCGTACTTGCCGAAAAAGATTATAAATGCAAACACGCCGGCGAACGCGGGCAAAACGATCGGCAACAGGATCAATGCGGTAAAAACGGTTTTTCCCCAGTGCCGGTATCTTGCTAAAATATATGCCAGGGGCACCCCGAACAGGGTGGTTGTCAAGAGCAACAGCGAGCTAAGCAGCAGGGTGTTTCCAAAGGTTTTAAGATAATAGGCATCCTTGAAAAACTCCAGATAATTACCGATACCCCACGTATCTGTTCCTGAAATCTTGAAGCTTTCCTGTACCAGAATCGAAAGCGGATAAATCACGAGAAAACCAATGACCAACCACAGGAGTGCTGCCAGAAATAAATTGCCGCGGTTCATATCGGATCCTTTTCTGCCGATAAAAATTGTGTGGGCAAGCGCTTGCTTGCCCACATGTAACTGCCTGAATGCACGTCTTATATTACCATCACGGCGCAACAATCAATGCGCGCGCCTTTGAGGCAGCCAAGCGAGCCGCGGCATATTTGCCGTCATATTCGAAGAGATTTCTGGCTTCTCTTATTTTCGCCTCGGCCTTGGTCACGTTCATCTTCTCGGCTTTGGCTGCATCGATTTCCCCCTCGACTTCCTCTATCAGAGAGAGGCTGCTTTTCAACTCACCCCACTTTCGGTAAATCTCGTACTCATACGTGCGGTTGACATCGTCCCATCTGTTGGCGGCGAGATCCAGGTCATACTCGATGAAGCCAACCTTCAGATCCCAGAACGAATCAACCCCCAGTGCCTTTTTGGCGTGTGTTGCCATTTCGACGCCTTCCTTTTCCCACACAGAGAATTTAATATCCGTCCTAGCTGCGAAGTAACGGCCCTCAAGCACGGCCTTTTGACCGTCCATGCTAAACAGCCAGTCCAGAAAAATCTTCCCGGTGGCTTCATTGGGTGCGCCTTTCAACAACGCCACCGCCTCCGGAACCAGGATGGTTTTTTCCGGGAGTAGATCCCTCACAGGATACCCATCCTTGCGTGCGGCCATGGCGTTCATTTGCGGCTGGGCGATCCCTATGGGAACCTCGCCACGACCCACCAACTGGGTCGTATCGGTGCTGCCGGTGGAAAAACGGGATAATTGCGCCGCCAACAACCTCAGATATTTCCAGGCTTCCTTTTCGCCAAATGCCTGTATCAGGATTTCGATAGTCTCGTGCATGGTACCCGAGGCATACGGCAATGTGTGCACGATGCTGCCCCGGTAGATGGGGTTGAGCAAATCGTTCCACGTTTTTGGCGGTGGCAGTCTCAATTTTTTCAAAACCGTTTCATTATAAAGATTGGTGACGATCCAAGGTGCGAAGCAGGTCCAGTAATCATCTGCATCCTTGACCTTCATACCGCCCCATTCGGCGGGAATTTTGTCCCAATCCTTTGGGCGGTAAGGGACGATCAGTCCCTCTTTCTTGGCAAGTTCATGTGCCGGAGCACCCGCACCCAGGAAGATGTCGGCATCCGGTTTACCGCCCCAGAGTCTCACTTTGTCCAAGCACACCGGCCATCCCCCGGGATGAACAAAGGTGATATCCACATCCTTACCATAGGCCTTTTTATAATAGGCCTTAAAACCTCTGGTGAGACTATCGGCCAGTTCTGTGTAAACCGGTCCAACCCACCCGAGTTTGTCCGCCGCCATGGCGTGCGTTGGGAGCATCGGCAGGATAAGCAACGACACGAACAGAGTTAAGATAATTGGTGCGACCACGCTTTTCTTTTTCATTTCGCCCTCCTTTCTGGTGACCTTGTTACATTCAAAACAATGAACCGTCTCTATCCATCACAACCTTCTTGTATTAATTTCGGTTAACGCTAATCTTTTTAAGTGTGGAAACATTGCTGAATCTGCTGGTAAACTTCGGGCTGATTGTATTTAACAAATCGCTAAATAAATCTGAATAAGTATGAGAATCAAATAATTGCATCTTGAGGTATATAAATCCGTCAAACATTTGTCAAATAAAAACGTAGGACAGGTCGTATTATGATAATCGTCTTGATTTAAAGCATAAATGTGTTATGTGAATAACATTGCAATATGGTGTCAAACAAATAAAAACATAAACCGGTGCCCAAACAGCACGTGGACCAGATGGACACAATTGACGGCAATGAATATAAACCGGGAAAGCGGAATTTACTCTGCATGCCCGGGGGCTCAGACCTCATTGCAAGTATCAAAGCAACTTGCAAAGACAAAGGAATAGAAACCGCTTCATTCTCGATTATCGGAACGGTTTCGTCCGCTACCATCGGAGTCTTTGATCAGAAACAGCAAGTTTATGTGACATATATCGAAAAAGAGGCGACAGAAATACTTTCCTGCAACGGGAATGTCTCACAAAAAAATGGCTCTCATTACGTAACGGCAAAAATCATACTGGCTGACCAGCAAGGACGATTAACCGGCGGACATCTTTTTTCTGAAACCATCATATCGTATGCTGAATTAGATATTCAGGAACTTTTAGGTGAACCGCTGAGAAAAAACGATGACTCGTAAACCGAAAGATTCGGCCTGTTATAACAAATTTAATTTATTCAATATTTTCATATAAGGAGGATGTGATGCAGATCACCATAACTAAAGCCGAAACATTAAAACCAAAACCGGATGAAACCCAGCTCGGTTTTGGAACGATCTTTACCGATCATATGTTCAACATGGATTACAGCAACGAAAAAGGATGGCACAACCCGAGAATCGAACCCCATCATCCCTTTCAAATGGATCCTGCCACCATGATGCTGCATTATGGCCAAGGTGTTTTCGAAGGGCTCAAGGCGTATCGAACAGAGTCCGGCGCCATTCAACTTTTCAGACCCAAGGACAACTTCGAACGACTAAACCGTTCCTCCAGTATGCTTTGCATACCGGCTGTTGATGAAACATTTGCGCTCACGGCCTTGAAGCAGTTGCTTACCATCGAAAAAGAATGGGTCCCCCACGCCCAAGAAACCTCTCTTTATATTCGACCCACGATTATCGCGACAGATCCGTTTTTAGGTGTGCGTGCTTCATTTACCTACCGCTTTTTCATTATCCTTTCACCCGTCGGTGCGTATTACCCTGAAGGATTCAACCCGGTAAAGATCCTGGTGTCCAAGGATCATGTTCGCGCTGTGCGCGGGGGCGTCGGCGAAGCCAAAACACCCGGAAATTATGCCGCCAGCCTGCTGGCTGGAAACAAAGCCCATGACGAAGGCTACACACAGGTCCTCTGGCTGGACGGTGTAAATCAAGAATATATAGAAGAAGTTGGATCCATGAATATCTTTTTTGTTATCAACGATGAAATTATAACCCCCGAACTGAACGGTAGCATACTTCCCGGCATCACCAGGGATTCTGTGATACGGTTGGCTCGGACATGGGGCATGAAGGTCATTGAAAGAAAGATCAGTATCAAAGAGGTTTTAAAAGCCCACACCTCTGGCACATTGAAGGAAATTTTCGGTTCAGGCACCGCTGCGGTGATTTCGCCGGTTGGTGAATTAAAATACGGCGACACCGTCATTTCCATTGGCGGAGGAAGTGTCGGGCCGATATCCAATCGTCTATTTAACGCTATCCAGGACATCCAGTATGGAAAAGCCGAGGATGTTTTGGGATGGATTGAACCGGTTTGTTGAGAGGGAAAGGAATTCGGGGCTGATGACGGCGAGCGCAATCCAGTTGTTTATATCCAAAATGGAAAAAGCGGGTTTGGCGCCTCCTGTAATTAATATATTTTCTCATTATTACCGACAAGTTGTAAATGGTGAATCCGGATTGGTGTCGGCAGGTGACATCCGACCCGTAGAAGCTGAAGAACTCGAAGATGCCGCGGGATTGGGCGCCTTTACTGAAGCCGGCAAGGTGGCTGCGGAAAAAACGGTTATCATTATTCTCAATGGCGGTCTGGGTTCCAGTATGGGTCTTACCAAGGCAAAGTCGCTTCTAAAGGTGAAAGACGGACGAACCTTTCTGGAAATTAAATTAAGACAGGCTGAAAACAGCGGTGCCAAGCTTGCATTTATGAACAGCTTTAATACACATGCCGACACCATCGAAGCGATTTCCAAATTAAAACCCTCCATCAAACCGGAATTTTTTATTCAAAATAAATTTCCTAAAATCTTTAAAGAAGGGCTTACACCGGCCTGCTGGCCGGAAGACCCGCGCCTTGAATGGAATCCACCGGGTCATGGTGATATCTATGTGGCGCTGTCGATATCCGGTTTGCTTAACAGGTTTCTTGAAAGCGGTATGGAGTACGCATTTATATCCAATTCAGACAATTTGGGCGCAACCTTGGACCCCTCACTTTTGGGATATTTTTCAACCAACAAATTTCCTTTTATGATGGAAGTGGCCCAAAGAACGCCTGCCGATTTAAAAGGCGGGCACCTTGCCCGGCATAAAACCGGCAGGCTCATTTTGCGGGAAATTGCTCAGTGTCCTGAAGATGAAATCGATTCCTTTCAAGATATTCGTATCTACCGATATTTTAACACCAACAACCTGTGGATAAATTTAAGGGCATTAAATGAGGTTATAAAAAAATCGGGTGCGCTCTACCTGCCGATGATGTTGAATCCCAAAAGCGTTGATCCCAGAGATAAAAACAGCCCCCTTGTTTATCAGATTGAAACAGCCATGGGTGCAGCGATTGCATTATTTCAAAATGCGGCAGCCGTAAAGGTCTCTGAAAACAGATTTCATCCGGTTAAAAATTGTAATGAGCTGCTCGCTTTGCGGTCGGATTGCTACCAACTTACCAAAGACAACCGGCTCCTGCCAAATCCTAAAAAGTTAAAACCCATTCAAATAAAACTTGATCCTGTGTATTACGGACACATTGATGTTTTTGAAGACCGCTTCAAAAAGGGGGTTCCCAGCCTTGTTGAATGTGATTCGCTGACTATTGAGGGAAATGTCTTCTTTGAAAAAAACATCAAGCTGCGCGGCGCTATTACCATTAAGAATCGAAGCAATTCACCTTATATAGTGAAAGAAGGGAGTGTTATGAATCGTTCCATAACGATTTGAAAGGATGGGTGTGTTATGAAAATCAATATTAATAAAATTTTGTGTACCACGGATTTATCCGAACTATCGAATATATCCCTGTCCGCCGGCGTGGCCCTGGCAAAAGAATTCAATGCCAAGCTTTATGTATGCCATATTATTGATTTAACCATTCAAGCCGCTTATGGCGATGTTGTTTTGGCGCCGCTGGAACTGCAAAATCAAACCACGGAATATGCATTCGATCACATATCCAGGTTCATCGGCGACCAGGATATCGATTGGGAACCCTTGGTTACAACCGGTCATCCTTCAGATGAAATATCGAGGCTTGTGTCAGAGCACCGTATTGACCTGGCCGTCGTGGCCACCCATGGTCGGAGCGGACTCAAACGCCTTGTGCTGGGTTCCGTGACAGAACGGCTGATGAGGATTTTGCCCTGTCCGCTTCTGATTGTAAGAAGCCTTGAAAGCGATGATACAGCCGTTCAACAATTTTCCTTGAATATTAAGAAGATCCTGGTGGGTTGCGATTTCTCACCCTATTCAGCGCTTGCGTTTCAATATGGTTTAAGTCTGGCTCAAGAATTCGAATCAGAGGTCCACCTGGTTCATGTCATTGAAACACCTGCCTATAAAGGCATGATGAAGTTTTCCGTTGGCCAGGGGGAAGACTTTGAAAAAATATTACACACCCAGGTCAAGGAAAAACTTTTAGAAATGATCCCCAAAGAATCCTTTACCTGGTGTGAACCCAAAATTGTTTTACTGGCCGGACACCCTTATGAAGAAATCATCAAACATTCTCTTTTAAACCAGATCGATTTGATCGTCCTTGGAATTCGGGGACGAAATCTTATTGAAGCATTGTTCACCGGATCCACCACGGATCGTGTTTTACGGCAATCGCCCTGTCCGGTTCTTTCTGTTTGTCCGGTTACTGAATGAAAATAACTGGCCGATCAGCCTTTTTTGTAGAGATAAAAATATTTCATGACTTTTTTGACATAGTCCTCGGTTTCTTTTATGGGCGGGATTGCATTGTAGCGATCGACCGTAGACGGGCCGGCATTATAAGCAGCAAGCGCCAAAGGAAGCCGGCCGTTAAATCTTTCGATCATTTTTTTAATATAAAAGGCACCCCCCATAATATTGTCTCGCGGGTTAAATGGATCCTGAATATTCAATGCTTTAATGGTTTCAGGCATGATCTGCATCAACCCCACGGCTCCCGATTCTGAAACAGCCTTTGAATCAAAATTGGATTCAACCTTTATCATTGCCTTCAGTAAATGAAAAGACAGACCGATCACGTGCGATGCTTCGTCGATCAAGTGGTCGTACACCACTGAAGATTCAGTCTTTTTAGGCCGTTCCCTTATATACAGGCGATATTGAGAAGACGTGGGTGCGTTTGTAAAATGAAGAACGCCGTTGTTGTCGATATACATATAGATGTCTGCAGCAGCCACCCGCTGGAATAGAAACAGCAGGACAATGCTTATTAAACTACACAGAATCAATTGTTTTACTAGGTGTTTCGTTCCCATTTTTAAAAAGATTCAATTGCCGGTGTTTTTTTTTCTTCATTTTACCGGTATCAATTTTATCAAACGTTATTAGTCGGTTCTCAATGTCCTCTATAAATGGGGATGGCTTTCTATTTTCCTTTTTACCATAAATTTTACGATCATTGGAAAATGAAAGATACAATAATTCCTTTGCCCGTGTCATACCCACATAAAAGAGCCTTCTTTCTTCATCTTCGTCGCTTTCATCTCTGTTTGACCGCCGGTGGGGTATAAAACCATCCTCACACCCCGCAATAAAAACAACGGGGAATTCCAATCCCTTTGATGTATGCAGGGTCATCAATGCGACCTTTTCTGATTCCGTTTGATAGATATCCGTATCCACCTGCAGGGCCAGTTCTCTAAAGAACCGATTTATGTGGTCTCCGTACCCGGCGGTGCCCTTAATGAATTCATCGACGCGATCTTCGCTTGACTGTATGAAATCTATTTTTTTATTGAGTTGCATTTGATTGTGTATATATTCTATTTTTTCTTTTACAGAAAACCGCTGTGTTTCATTTTTCATGGTCATCAACTTTCTTGCAAATACATCGAACAAAAACTGCTGCTCTCTTTTTATTTCATGAACGGGGAACGTCCGTATGTTCTTCAAAGCCTGTTCGAGGGTGTATCGGTTGGCAAAAGCCCATTTTTTCCAGAGTTCCAAAGTCTTTTTTCCGATTCCCATACCCAAATAGGCATTAATCCTTTCAAAATCGACATAAGATCCTCTATTTTCAAGTATTTTTAGATATGAAATCAGCGCCTGAATCCCCTGATCGCAAAACAACTCTGATTTTGATGCAACCTGATAAGGAATACCGGCTTTCATAAAAATTTCAGCAAATATTTTACCTTGTTTTGCCGTTCGATACAACACGGCAAAATCAGAAAAAGATCTATCTTTTTTATGTGTCCCGCTATCAATTTTCCCAAAATCATGCGAATGGAAGCCGATTCCCCCCACCAGTTTCTCAATTTTTTGGCCGATAGCCACGGCTTCATGTTTTTCATTGGCACATTCTATGACATGAAGCTTATTTTCTCCTTTACTTGCCGCAGATAATTTCTCATAAGCCCTTTCATTCTTTTTTGGATGCATCACCTGTTGGGATGCATCCAAAATAATTTGGGTTGACCGGTAGTTTTGAGACAACCGAATAACCTTCGCGGTCGGATGATCTCTTTTAAAAAAATTGAAATAACGAACATCTGATCCTCTAAAAGCATAGATCGACTGATCTGGGTCTCCGATGACGCAAATATCATTTTTATGGGGGGTGATGTTCTGGATTATTTGATATTGCCACTGATTAAGATCTTGATATTCATCCACAAAAATATGGGTCTTCCGGTTGAAGCGTACTTTTTATTGAAAAATGTGGACATACATGTCCTT
>CAYTAQ010000034.1:0-31010 GCA_964435695.1 uncultured Desulfobacterales bacterium
CCATACGCATGCCGCCATGACCTGCTTTCGAGGACTGGCGGACGATCTTCCGCTCATGACATGGCTGAATGATCACATCTTTCCGGCTGAATCAAAACTGGATGCGCATATGGTCTATTCAGGAACGCTTCTGGCTTGTGCGGAAATGATACGTTCCGGGATCACCTGCTTTTGCGATATGTATCTTTTTGAGGGTGCTGTGGCGGATGCCGCCAAAACCGCTGCCATGCGCGCTGTTGTGGGGGAGGTGCTGTATGATTTTCCTTCGCCCAATTACGGCCCCATCGAAGCGGGTTTCGCTTATACCGAGGCACTCATTGAGACGTGGCGGGGCGATCCCTTGATTACCATTGCCGTGGAACCGCATTCACCCTATCTTTGTTCAGCGGAACTTTTGAAACAGGCGGCCGCCGTATCACAGAAGCACGGCGCCCCGCTGGTAATCCATGTGTCTGAAACCCAAAGCGAGGTTCAAAAAAGCATGGCGGAGAAGGGGCGGACGCCGGTGGGCTATCTGTCTGACCTGGGCGTATTGTTGCCAAACCTCCTGGCCTGTCATTGCGTGGCTTTAAGGGATGACGATATTTTTCTGTTGAAAAAATTCGATGTGAAGGTGGCCCACAACCCCGAGAGCAACATGAAACTGGCCTCCGGCGTTGCCCCTGTTCCGGACATGATCAAGGAAGGGGTATGCGTCGGTTTGGGCACCGACGGCTGTGCCAGCAACAATAATCTGGACATCCTTTCTGAGATGGATACGGCTGCAAAACTTCATAAGGTCAACCTTCTCGATCCCACGGTTATGGGCGCCGAAAGCGTGGTTCACATGGCAACGATACAAGGGGCAAGGGCTCTGGGGCTCGAAGGCATTACCGGTTCCCTGGAGACTGGCAAAAAGGCGGATATCATCGTAATCGATATGGATAAACCTCATCTCGTGCCCATGTATTCTCCCTATTCGCATATCGTGTATGCGGTAAAGGCCGATGATGTGGCCACATCCATTATCAACGGCAGGGTCGTGATGGAGGACTGCAGACTTTTAACCCTGGACATCGAAGCCGTCATGTCGGATGTCAACCGAATTTCGGAAAAAATCAGGGAGCGCTGAGAACGGCATATGGATTTTGATATAATTGTTCACAATGGATCGATCATTACCATGAATCCGGCATTTGAAATCATTCAAAACGGTTTTATCGGCATCAGGCAGGGAAAGATCGCCGCTGTTCGATCCATGGCAAAAAAAGAACCGTTGCCTTCTGCAGCCGATTGTATCGACGCTGAAAACAGCTTGATCATGCCGGGTCTTGTTAACACCCATACGCATATGCCCATGAGCCTGTTTCGAGGACTGGCGGACGATCTGCCGCTGGATACCTGGTTGAATGAACATATATTCCCGGCGGAAGCGGCGAACATCAATCCCGAGAACGTTCGGCTGGGAACGATGCTGTCGTGTGCAGAGATGCTGTTGTCGGGCACCACGACGTTTTGCGGTGGCTATTTCCTTGAAGATGCAGTTGCCGATGTTGTCGCTGAGGTTGGGATGCGGGCGGTATTGGGGCAGGGCGTCATTGATTTCCCTGCACCCGGCGTGCCGGATCCTCAGGACAATGTGAAAGCCGCTGTTGGGTTCATTGAGAGATGGACGGACAAATCACCACGTATCCTGCCGTCTCTTTTTTGTCACTCGCCTTATACCTGCTCGGACGAAACCCTGATAAATGCCAAAGCCGTCGCTGAATCAAACAACGTGCTGCTTCAAATCCACGCAGCAGAAACAAAAAACGAAAAACAAATGCTTCGGGGGGAAAAGTCGTCTTCACCCATACAATACTTAAAGGGTCTCGGTATCCTGGATGAGCGGACACTTCTCGTTCATGCCGTGTGGGTGGATGCGCAGGACATTGAAATAATCAAAGACAGCGGCTCCACTATTTCTCATAATGCAGAGAGCAATATGAAACTGGCATCCGGTATCGCACCGGTGCATAAATTTTTGAGAGCAGGCATTACCGTGGGTTTGGGAACGGATGGATGCGCCAGTAACAATGACCTGGATTTGTTTCAGGAGATGGATGTGGTTGCCAAGCTGCACAAGGTCAGCACCCTTGATCCAACGGTCATGGACGCTGAAACCGTGTTGAAGATGGCGACAATCGCCGGTGCGCGGGCCATCGGTCTCGACAATGTTGTGGGATCCATAGAAGTGGGCAAGGAGGCGGATCTCATCATCGTCGACACGCATCAACCGCACCTGACCCCCATGTATCATCCCATATCCCAGCTTGTTTACGCTGCCAGGGGATCGGACGTATGCCACGTGTTGATTTCCGGGAAACCCCTGGTCAGAAACCGGTCGCTTTTGACCATTGATCAAGCGGCGCTTTTGAAAAAGATGAAAGAATTGAGCCGGTCGATAGCAGGAGAAGCTTGAAAATGGGGTTACATGAAATTGTCAAAGCTGCGCGAGGTGAGAAAACTGCGGATTTGCTGATCGCAAATGCACGGCTGATCAATGTTTTCTCCGGCGCGATTGAACGTCAGAATATCGCCGTTTCAGGCGGATATATTGTCGGATTCGGGGCCTATAGCGCCAAAGAGACCATCGATGCGCACGGCAGTTATGTGTCTCCCGGATTTATCGATCCCCATGTACACATTGAAAGCTCCATGGTAAGCGTGTCCGAATTTGCAAGGGCCGTGCTCCCATTCGGTACGACCACCGTGGTGGCGGATCCCCATGAAATTGCCAATGTCCTGGGACAAAAAGGATTGGACTATATGCTGGCATCGAGCGAAGATCAGCCCATGAATATTTATTTCACGCTTCCTTCCTGCGTGCCTGCCACTTCCATGGAAACATCCGGCGCTGAGCTGCAGGCCGATGACCTGTTGCCGTATCTGGCGCAGGAGCGCATACTAGCACTGGCTGAAATGATGAATTATCCGGGTGTTATTTACGGCGATCCCCAGGTATTGGCTAAAATAGAGAATACGTTACAGCTAAGAAAAAGGATCGACGGTCACGCTCCTGCGGTAAGCGGAAAAGATTTGTTCGCTTATCTTTCAGCCGGAATATCCAGCGATCATGAGTGTACGACCGCGGCTGAAGCTGCAGAGAAACTCGGGGCAGGCATGCATATCATGGTTCGTGAAGGAACGTGCGCCAGGAATCTGCAGGCCTTGCTGCCGGTCATCAATCATCGAACGGCCCGGCGGATGATGTGGTGTACGGATGATCGGCATCCTCATGATCTGATAGAGGAAGGACACATCGATTCCATTGTCCGTTCCGCCGTTCATGCCGGTATTGATCCTGTTACAGCCATTCAGATGGCCACCATCCACCCGGCGTCTTACTTCGGATTAAGGGATAAAGGAGCCATCGCCCCCGGCAGATCAGCCGACCTGGTGTTTTTTTCGGATATGTCGAAGCTGGTTGTGGAAAAAGTCTTCTGCCGCGGCAGACTGATAGCCGAAAAAGGCCGCATGTTGCCGTCCATTGAAAGGCCTGCATCCATTGAGGTGCCTTCTTGCATGAACCTGGGCACGAGAACGGTTGATTTTTCGATTTCCGCCGAATCCGGGCAGATACGCGTCATTGATATTGTGCCGGATCAGGTGGTCACCCGCCAGGCAACCGTAACGGCGAAAATATCACACGCAAAGGCTGTGTCCGATCCGGGCAGGGACCTGATAAAACTCGCGGTTGTGGAGCGGCATCAGGGTACCGGCAATGTCGGCAAGGCTTTTGTGCGTGGTTTCGGCTTGAAAAAGGGCGCACTGGCTTCAAGTGTGGCCCACGACTCGCACAATATCATTGTTCTGGGCGCCGACGATTCAGACATGGCTGCCGCCTGTGAAGCGATAATTACAATGGGAGGCGGATTTGTGGCTGTCGATGCAGGTGAAATTCTGGCCGGCCTGCCGCTTCCCATCGCCGGTCTGATGTCTAATGATTCGCTTTTAATGGTGAAAACACAACTGGATGCGGTCATACAGGCGGCGCACCATTTGGGGGTCGTTTTAAAAGATCCGTTCATGGCCCTTTCGTTTCTGGCGCTTCCGGTCATACCCGAACTAAAACTCACGGATCTCGGGCTGGTGGATGTGACTGCGTTTAAGTTTGTTTCGCTGTTTGTGTAAAAGCGAGCCATGAGCAGACTTGACCCTTTGCCTCAAAGGAGGGTTTAATGGCAAAAAAAGGCGGTTATGGATTTGGTATTGTCGGTTGCGGCATGGTGGCCGATTTTCACGCCCAGGCCATCGCGGCCATGAAAGGAGGTCACCTTGCGTGCGTATTTTCACGCAAAAGGGCTAATGCCCAACGGGTGGCAAAAAAATATGCCTGTGCGGCCTACACGGATTACAAAACATTCCTGGCACACCCCGGGCTGGATATTGTATCCATTGCCACTCCCAGCGGAGCCCATTTAGAACCGGTTGAAAAGGCGGCTGCAGCCGGTAAACACATCGCCTGCGAAAAGCCATTAGAGGTCAGCCTGGAGCGGGTGGATAATATGATCGCAGTGTGCGGAAAGCACAAGGTGATGCTTGCCGGCATTTTGCAGCGCCGGTTCAACACAGCCACCCCGATTTTTAAGAAAGCGATGGATAGCGGTCGTCTGGGTAAAATTACCTTGGCAGATGCTTACATCAAGTGGTATCGCACCCAGGCGTATTACGACAGCGGTTACTGGCGAGGCACCTGGAAGTTGGATGGCGGTGGTGCGCTGATGAATCAGTCCATTCATACCATTGATCTTCTCTGCTATCTGGCCGGAGAGGTGAAATGGGTATGTGCTTTTGCCGATTGCTCTATCCACAAACGCATTGAAACAGAGGACAACGCGGTTGCGATCCTGAAGTTTAAAAACGGCGCCATGGGCGTCATCGAAGGTTCTACCTGCTGCTACTCGTCGAGCGGACACCCAGCGGAAATTCACATATGTGGATCGGAAGGGTCCATTTTTATGCGGGATAACAGTTTTACGGTCTGGGAATTTAAAAAGCGTCGATCCAACGATAAAAAAATTATACAAAGGTTCTCGGCCCAACAAGGCGGCCCGGGTGCCGGTGCGGCTGATCCCGCGGCCATTGACTATGTACCCCATCAGAAGAATTTCGAAGACATGGTCAACGCCCTTAAAAAAGGGGATAAACCGATGGTAGATGGTGCAGAAGGACGCAAGGCCATTGAAATTATTCTGGCAATTTACCGCTCGGCCTTGACGGGCGGCAAACCGGTCCAGCTGCCGCTGAAAAGAACGCCGACCCGCAGGGCTTTTCGATAACGAAAATCACCGCTTTGAGAAGTGCTGTTAGTGCAAAAAGCCTCGTTGAAAAAAGCTCATGTCTAAAAACATTGGCAAGGAGGCCCTCTGGGGAATTAAATTTTAACTTATTGTAAATGTTATAAAATGTTTATAAGTTGGATTAAAATTTTAGACCTGTTTCCGGGCCGACAAAAAGAGTTGACAAGCAATATTTTTATTTATTATACAGCTAAAGACAAACTTTATTCAATCAATGAATTAAGTTATTTCTTCAAGTCATCAATCTATGAAAAGCTCCCCATGCAGTTTTGAAATCAACTCCTTGGCTATGCGAAAGTGGAATCTGTTGATCCATGCTTAATCCTGAAGGAGATAGGGGGCGATAGGGCCGGATTGATATGTGTTGTTCAGGCAATGATTAAACTCCTTGATTGCAGGGAAAAGAATAGTGTCTTGGCTATGAACATCGAACATAGAAAGGGGGGTATTATGAAAAAAGTATTTTTTATCATGCTGGCGGTGGCGTTCCTGTTTATGATTCCGCTGGGAGTTTCGGCGGGACCTGTAAAGCTCACCGTTGCCGAAATTCATCCGCAAGATTATCCCACCACGCAAGGCCTGTTTAAATTTGCCGAACTGGTAAAACAGCGCTCCAACGGCCAAATCGTTATCGATGTCAAATTCGGCGGGCAACTGGGTCAAGGTGAGAAAAAGGTCGTTGAACAGGTACAGTTTGGTGCTCTCGACATGGCCAGAATCAGTATTTCTCCGGTAACGGAGTTCGTACCCGCCCTTGAGGCTTTCGGTCTGCCCTACATCTGGATGAACCGGGATCACGAGTGGAAAGTTCTCAACGGTCCTACCGGACAGGAGCTTTTAAAAGAGGTCGAGAAATTTAAATTTTATGGGCTTGCCTATTACGAATCCGGTCAGCGTTCATTTTACAACTCGAAAAGGGAGGTCAAAACCGTGGCGGATTTAAAGGGCCTGAAGATCCGGGTTCAGGCAAGTAAACTGATGATCGATCTGGTCAACGCCATGGGCGCGAGCGCCACGCCGATTGCCTTCGGAGAAGTTTATGATGCCCTCAGTAAGGGTGTCATCGATGGAGCGGAAAACAACTGGCCCTCCTATGAGTCCACCGGACACTATGAAGTGGCCAAATACTACACCCTGGATGAGCACACCCGGGTGCCTGAAATTCTGGTGGCATCCAAAATCGCCTTCGATAAAAAACTGAAACCGGATCAGATCAAAATGATTATGCAGGCGGCCAAAGATACCCAGGAATTCGTGATCCAAAAATGGCTCGAGCGGGTTGAAGTCTCCAAGAAAAAGGTGGTGGCCAACGGCAACATAATTACCGAGCTGACACCGGAGGCTAAAGCCGGCTTCCAAAAAGCCGTCCAGCCGCTTTATGACACCTATGGCAGCAAACACAAAGCGATCATTCAGGAAATTCGCGACCAACAGTAATCCCTAACAGATGACGGAGAAGATGTCGTCGTCTTTGATGGCATCTTCTTCTAGCAAATCTAAATAAAATGTTACGATTCGCACGGCAGATATTTCGGACGATATTCTCCATTATTGAAAAAATTCTCGAATTTCTTTCCATGGGAATGCTGATGGCGATGGTCGTGATCATTTGTTATCAGGTCCTGCTGCGTTTTGCTTTCAACAGGTCACCGTCCTGGGCGGAAGAAATAGCAATTGTGCTGATGATCTGGTTCGGTATTCTGGCCATCCCCATCGGTGTCAAACACAAACTTCACATCGGGATCGAATTTATTTTTAGAATGTTTCCTCCGAGAGCGCAGTACCAAATATTCAGGTGTATATATCTGCTAGTCGCAGCATTTGGTCTGATGATGATTGTCTATGGAATTGAGCTCACCCAATTCATGACCATGTCCACCCTGCCGGCAACAAAGATTTCGAGTGCCGTCGAATATGTGGTCCTTCCGATATCCGGATTGATGCTGGTATACAATTCACTGGAATTTGTTTTTCAATCATACGCTGAATTTCTGGAGCAGGATCAATTGCCGAAGGAATAGCTTCATTGGCTTATTCAGAACTATGGAAATTGATGTTGTCGGAATTATTATTCTTATTGGAACTTTCTTTGCACTTTTAGCCATTCGTGTGCCGGTTGCCTTCGCACTGGGAATGGCTTCTGTCTTTACGGCCCGGCATCTTGATCTGCCCTTGATGATCGTCTTCCAGCAGATGACAAAAGGCCTTGATTCCTTTTCTTTGATGGCCATCCCGTTCTTCATTCTGGCCGGTCAGCTAATGGGATACGGCGGGATATCACAGAAAATGATCGCCATGGCGAATGTCTTCATCGGGCGGGTTCGTGGCGGACTGGCCATGGTCAATGTGATGGCATCCATGCTTTTTGGGGGCATCTCCGGTTCCTCGGTTGCCGACGTCTCATCCATCGGCTCGATAATGATTCCGATGATGAAAAAAGCGGGATATGACACCGATTACTCCGTGGCGGTAACCATCTCCTCATCGGTGCAGGGCGTCATCATTCCGCCCAGCCACAATGTAATTATCTATGCGCTGGCTGCCGGCTGGGTCACCGTGACGATTGACGGTATATCCAAGCAGTTTTCGCTTTCCATCGGCAAACTGTTTCTGGCGGGGGTGATACCGGGGGTTTTCCTGGGGGTTGCGCTGATGGTTGTTTCATTTTATCTGGCCGTCAAGCGCAAGTACCCGAAAGAGAGACCCGTATCCCTGCGTGAAGCCCTTTATGCGTTGATGGACGGCATGCTGGGGTTGATGACCGCTGTGATTATCATGGGCGGTGTGATCTCCGGCATTTTTACCGCCACCGAATCCTCGGCCATTGCGGTGGCGTATGCCTTTGTCGTAACCACGCTGGTATACCGTGAAATGGATCTGAGAAAGTTGCATGCGGTTTTGTTTGAATCATTGAAAACCATTGCGATTGTGGCCGCACTGATCACGACTTCCAGCGCTTACGGTTACATGATGACGCGGCTTGATATTCCGCGAATTGTCACCGAATCGCTCATCGCGTTCACCCATAATCGATATGTGATTTTTCTCATCATTAATATCATCCTCCTGGGGCTGGGAATGATCATGGACATGGCGCCTCTCATTCTTATCACCACCCCGATTCTTCTGCCGGTCGTCGCCAATTTCGGCATGGATCCACACCAGTTCGGCATCGTAATGATGCTTAACCTGGGTATGGGATTGCTGACACCACCGGTGGGCTCAACCCTTTTTGTCGGTTGCGCCATTGGCCGAATTCGCATCGAAGAGATGGTGCGCCCCATGATTCCATTTTACATATTTATGTTCATTGCCCTGATGGCGATAACATACATCCCGCAGATATGCCTCTGGCTGCCGGAGTTAATTATGAAATAAGCCACTGGGAGCATATCTCACGAAGTGTTTCATGAGACATACCGAACTACAACAATGAAAATATAAATACGATTTCAACACCCAGGTGAATCAAAAAGGCCGGCCAGATACTGCCGGTTTTCAGTGTGATGTAACTTAGGAAAGGTGAGCCCAGAAGCAACCCCACTGCTTCCATTTGGGGCTTGACAAGGTGAAACAGCACTTCGAATATCCATACGGTTAAAACAGCGATTTGGTTTGTTGTGGGGGTGTCGACACGGTTTTTCCTGCCCAGAATATAGACGATTCCCATCAGGAGAAAACTTCTGTGCAAAAATTCCCAGCCGGTCAGCGTCGACAGCGTAAACACCATGAAATTTGTAAAACGGGCGCTGTGGGGCGCGCTGAAGGCGTTTGCGTAATGGCCGAGATAGTGGGGTGAGAAATGGATAACCAGATAGATGCCGAAGAGTCCGAAGAGAGTAATGGTGCTCAGGATCCTGAAAAAGCGGTTGAATATGGGGAAACCCAGACCGAGTTTGGAAAAGGGGATCCCCAAAGCCCGGATAACGAGCAAGGGGAGGACGATACGCAGCAGGACCCAGCTGTAATAAAAATGACCGATGGCAAAGTCATGGGCGTGATATCGACCCAAAAGCTGAATCAGCAGGGCCGTACCGATCAGTATCGGTAATGAATATTTAACCGAGAATGATTCAATGCGATTCATTATCAGGAATTCTACATGGTCCTGGATTAATGGGCAACAGATTATTTTACGGACCTATCACCAATTTCTGCCATCGATATCCGTGTTTATCTCTTGCAAAAACATCGGATTTTAACCATAGTAAAAACGATCGGATATGGGCTCCCTGCTTCGGAAGGCATGCATGAAACAACGCTTTAACATACAAGAGGGCAGATGTTGAAAATCGTTTTCAGATATTTGTTAAACGTCGGTCTGGTTTGTTTGACCTTGCCGCTTTTGCAGTGCGCATCAGCTCCCTCCACCGGCAAAACGCTCCCGGCGCCGCAGGATATGCCCCATGGTTCCGGATATGCGGCCCCGTCGTTTGAACAGCAGTATGCAGGTGAAATACTTGCCTATATGATGCAGGTGGTGTTGGGAAAGGCCGGTGATCCAAAGGTACGGGACGTCTGGTACACCCGAGCGGTCGATACTGAACTGGATTTTGACCTGGCATGCAAAATTATGACGGATCCGAAGATGGATATGAAACGAATTCTGGTTCTGGACAATAATATCCTCGGTCTTTCAAAAGTGCTCTATCATTATAACATTCGATTGAATCTCTTTAAAGGAGAATATCATCAGGAAAGTTTGTTTCCTTCCGCCGAATTACTGTCCATAAGGATGTTGCTGCTTCAGAAAATACAACGTGGTGAAAAATAGCACATGCACAAACTTATTCAACAAAAGGCGCAGTTGATGAATCCGGACATTGATCCGGTCGATATTGATGCGGCTGAAACTGGATTGAATCTATCCGAGATAAAACTTTTAAAAGACGTTGTCGCGTCAGAGCCTTTTTTTATGGATTATCTGGAGAATCCATTTATCGTGGATACGCTGTACCGTGTGGGTGTTGTCAGCCTGGATGACTTTGTGATGGAAAAAATCGGTAAAGCCCGTTATGCTGCCTGTGGCTGTCCGTCGGATCCACCATCTGACGGCAACACGGTCGTAAAGATAGCCATCCTGCCGTCCATTATCGACGCATTCGATTATCAGAATGTGGATAAGGAAAAATACCTTTGCGGATTTAAGCCGACGGATGCATATATTCAGGCTTCACAGGGAATTCAGGCTAAAATTATGGATACCGCGCAACAACTTGTAAAAGCACAGATGCTGAGCGGAGAAGCGCAGAAAAATTCAAGCGACGTTACGGATTATGATGCACTTGCAAAACAGTTTGTCGACGAACATGTTGAATTTATAAATTTAGATCAACGGCCCTTTGTCATCTATCCGGAGAATGCCGGCAATATGATAGACGGCATATGCCCGGAAGCTGAGTTTTGCATCATTATTTTGGGGGAAAATGTCTATTTGTCGTTTTATATGACTGAGGTGGACATCTATCCGAATGTCAACAGGATTTATCTGGATATCATGGATGTCAGACACGACCAGGTTGACTATGAATTGAGCCAGGTCAGCATGTTTGTCTTTAATCGGATGAAGGACATGATCAAAATGCCGTCTTAGTTTCGATCTAAGTCCTCGATATGTTGTGGAGGTCACGGATGGAACCGCCGATCCGGTGAGAACAAAAATCGAATATCGAATAACCAATGAACAATATCCAATGATGAGGTCTATAAATCCCCCCTGACCCCCCTTTTCAAAGGGGGGAAACGCGGATGGCCCTGTACCGGCTGAAGGCTTCTTGCACGGGTGTAGTCTGATTGCGACTGATAACGAGAACATCAACTCAAGGCAAGTCCCCCTTTAGAAAAGGGGGATTTAGGGGGATTTGAATAGTGCGTATCCCATTTTCCGTCGAAAAATTATTCCATCAGGTTGTTGATAGGTTTTATGAAAAATGGCCGCAATCCGTTCCCCCGGAGGAAAGCCTGCGCAGTTGTAAAATTATATCTCATCGCGGTGTGCATGATAATCGATCCGTTTTTGAAAATACCTTCAAAGCATTTGATACGGCGCAGAAATGCGGCGTTTGGGGCATTGAATTCGATATCCGGTGGACAAAGGATTGCCGTCCGGTTGTTTTTCACGATAAAGACCTTGGGCGGATTTTCGGGTCTTCTCTTGAAATAGGCAGGACAACCCGGGGAGAACTGAGAAAATCTTTCCCCGGGGTTCCGTGTCTTGAAGAGGTTGTCGACCGGTATGGGAAAAAGATGCATCTGATGGCTGAAATCAAGGAAGAAACTTATCCGGATCCGGAATCTCAAACCCGTCGCCTGTCTCAAATCTTTTCCGGATTGATTCCTGAAGCGGATTACCACTTTCTGTCTCTTGAGCCGGCGATGTTTCGATACGTTGACTTTGTTCCCAAAACGACATACATCATCGTGTCGCAGCTCAACTTAAAAGAGATGAGCCGGATCGCCATCGAAAGTGGTTATAAAGGGATTGCCGGGCACTATCTGTTTGTTACCCGGCGTGTTGTGGAACGGCATAAAGCAAATCGTCAGGTAGTAGGTACGGGTTATATCGGTTCGAGAAATTCTCTTTTCAGAGAGTTGAATCGCGGCGTGGACTGGATTTTTTCAAATGATGCCAAAAAACTTCAGAAAATACTTAATGAATATTCCATCCAAATATCAATGTTACCAATTGTTCGATGAAATGGGTATGCCGGCGCATATCGTGGCGCATTCCGAACAGGTGTGTCGTGTCGCGTCATGTCTTGCCGGCCATCTGGGTGCTTTCGGCGCGCCGTTGAATCTCGACCTGATTCGTGCATCGGCAATGCTTCACGATATCACGAAGACCAGAAGCTTTAAAACAAAAGAGAACCACGCGGAAACGGGCGGACACTATTTAGTCGAAAAGGGATATCCCGAGGTGGGGCATATTGTGGCCCAGCATGTGAAGCTCGACGATTATTTCGCATCTCCGGCGCCCAGTGAGGCGGAAATCGTAAATTATGCGGACAAAAGGGTTCTGCACGATGAAATAGCGCCTTTAGCCAAGCGCATGGGCTACATCCTTGAAAAATATGGAGAAAATTCCCATTACAAAGACCAGATCATGCGTCTGTGGGAAAAGTCGATCGATCTGGAAAAAAAGCTTTTTGCATATCTGCCTTTTTCGCCTGGTCAGCTGGAAGGGATGGTTGAGATGGACGCCAATTCGTTTTGATATGCAGCGTTTTACCGGTGGAGGACCCGGATCGGTTCTACCGATTTGGTGAGAATAAAAAACGAATGTCGAATAATGAATAACCAATATCCAATGATGAAGTATGAAAATCCCCCCTGACCCCCCTTTTCAAAGGGGGGTAGGGGGGATTCGCCGGCAAAGGGCTTCATGCATGGGTTCAGCCTGATTGCGGTGTGACGATTGTAACATAAACTCACGGCAAGTCCCCCTTAACAAAGGGGGATTTAGGGGGATTTGCAAAATGGTAGCATACCTTACTTTGGTGATGTCCCGGCCGCCATCATCTTCTCATGCAAACGCTCCGCCCTGAGACAAAATGCTTCAAGTTTTGCATTGATCAGCTGAGGAAAAGGAGATCCGTCGCTTTCGATTGCAAGAAAAGGCAGTTCTTCCAGTGTCCCCAGCGTCTGACGCAGTTTCCTGTGATTTGAGGTGGCTGCGAGCCGGTCCTCACGTTTCATGACTTCATTCAAGATGGCTTCGGACAGGCGGTTGGGCATGCATCCGAACGGGCCGATGGCAATGACACCGCAAACATGTGAAGCGATCTCAAACAATGAGCTCCCGATGGTGAGAATGGCTTCACCGGTTAAATTTGGAGAAATATAGGGTGATGCATGGTCAATGATTTCTCGGATGTTTGGCGTTTCGCTTCTTATGAGCCCTGATGCTGAAAGGATCGACCGCAGGGTCCTTTCATATTTGGTCATGAATTGCTTTCGCACTTTTACCCGCAGCTTTTCCAGCAAAGACAGTTCATGGTCGATGAAGCCTTTTTCTACCAGATAATCCGAATATTGCACCCATTCCGCTACCGGGGAACAGATGGTGGCAAACCCTTTTTCCGCCAATTTTTCTGTGAGGTTTTGACGGGACAGCCCATCTCTCCTGACAAATATTTCACCGGTCAGGGAAAGGGTGGGCACGCGTTCGGCCGGGTATTTCAAAGGTATTGCAGCGAGCGTTGCCGCAGCCGTGGAAAGGAGGCGTTGCAGATTTTTAAAATCACCCATTTCCAGTCCATGGAGGATATTTTTCCAGACGTCAGCAAAGGATGTCAAGGCGTTATCCGGCGTTTTCGCATTCGCCAGAAGCATGGATCGTATGTCTTCCATGATATCCGATAAAATGACAGCCCACCAAGCCCGCAGCTCGAAATCCTTGTTCATTCCCAGGTACGAATTTTCGGAAGTGAGGGTCAGGATTGCGACATCGGGCAGTTCAAGCCTTTTGATCAGATCCTCCATGAAAATATAGTACTGGCCGAATCGGCACGGCCCTGATCCTGTGGCCATGAAATAAATGACAATTTCACCGTTTTTTTTGTAATGGTTGACGTAATTCAACAGGGCTCCTGTGGTGAGTATCAGCGGCAGGCACTCTTTACAGGATGTGTTCCCCCGGCCGAGTTTCAGTATGGCTTCATCCGCCGGTGGAAGTGGCTTGGCATTTACCCCCAGGCCCTTAAAAACTGCGGCGATACCCTCGGTCCCCAATTTCCCCATGGAAGGGATCAGGACCGTGACGCGGGGATCTCTCAAATGGACGTTTTCTCCTGATGAGGTGATGATGGCTGCGCCGCCGTTCACCAGGGTTGTTTTGGCCTGACGGAAAGCGTGTTCCCGAAGATCAATTTTGTTTTCACTGACAAGCTGTCTGAATGCTGAGACGATATCGATAAAAGCATCGATTCTTGTGTCCAGTCCGGCGTCTGCGGTGTGGCTGTCCAGTTCCAGCGTTAAGGACGGTTTCCTTCCCATGATGGACCTGAAATATCCGATGATAAACGAATCCGGCCCACAGGAAAAATTCGTAATGAACGTTCCGAAGAGTTGCGGGTGACGCTGAACCAATCGAGCCGCTTTGAGAATCAGTTGCCCCATCCCCCAGTACATATGCCGTTTGTGCTTTTCCTGATCAAATTGAAGAAAATCGTACGGAATGACCAAAATCCCCCTGGATGCCAGTTTGTTGGGTATGCCCATATGCGCTTCTTCAACAAACCCATTGTAGGGTCGGGAAAAGATAACGACCCCTATTTTATCAGGGCTGGCTTCCAGATCGGCAAGGGCTTTCTTGCCAATAGCCTTCATTTCGGCCAAGCATCGAATCTGCATGGCCAAGGCCTTTTCAAAAGCTTTCTCGGCTTTTCGCCGGTGAATCCCCATTTTTACCGCTGATGCGATCAGCGGTTCCCCGGCACTCTTTAGTCCTTTTGTAAGATCGATAAGCGGCGTCAGAATTTTTACGCCATTTTCCGTGAGATGTTTAATCTTTTCTCTGAAGGTTGTCCGAAGATAAAATGTTTCGCCCTGAACAAAAGGACAAACTTGAGCACTTCTGTCGCCGTTTTCCACGGGTATGGATTTAAAGTGGGGCAAAAATATGAAATCAGGGGGCGGATTCGATTCAATCAGTGTGTGAAAAAAACCGTGAGATAGTTCAGCCGGATAGCAAAAAGCCGCATTTCTCCGATCAATTCCCTCTTTTGAAGGAGAATCCGGAACGACCGGCTGATAACCGAGAGATGAAAAAAAGTGAGAATAAAGCGGGAAATACGTGTTGGTTAAAAAACTCCTGTTAAATCCGATACGGCCTTTTGGCGTCTTCCCGTCCTTCCATTCGGCGCCGCCGGCGTATTTTTCAAAAATGAGTTGTTGACGCAGTCTTACCAGGTCAAGCTTTGCCGTATGATGTTTGACATGGTGCCGCAGATTGTAGTAGCGGTTGCAGGCGCCGCCGAAGGGATATCCTTTGCCTTCGATTTCGATCAGTTCTATGGTGCAGCGCCGGTCACATTTTTCTTTTCCGCCCTTGCAGGTAAATGCTTTTCCATAGGTGACATCACGGTCCGCCAATACCCGAAGGTCGAATATCCTTTGTGGCATCAAGCCGGTCTCAATACGATTTTTTACTGCCAGCGCAACACCGAAGGCCCCCATGAGACCCGGTTCCGGTGGTACAATGATCGGTTTGCCGACAATGGATGCCATGGCAAGCGGCACCGCTCTGTTGTAGCAAACGCCGCCTTGCAGAAATACTTTTTTCCCAACGGGTCTATTTCCTTTTACACGGTTGGCGTAGTTCATGCAGATGGAATAGACAAGACCCGCCACAATATCTTCATGCCGGATGCCTTCATGAATAGCGTTTTTTATATCCGATGCAATGAAAGCGGCGCACTGGTCGTTGAAGTTGGGGGGTGTTTTTCCCTTCAGCGCCACATCGGCGATTTCTTCCATGGCGAGCCCGAGGGACTCCAGGGCCGATTCTTCCAGAAAAGAACCTGTTCCGGCGGAGCAGGCCTCGTTCATGGCGTAGTCGGAAGGGACAGCATTGGTAATGTAAGTGTACTTGGCATCCTGGCCCCCGATTTCAAAGATGGTATCCACTTGGGGGTCAAAATAAACGGCTGCGGTTGCGTGTGCGATGATTTCATTGATGACGCCTTCCGTCAGGGCATGAAGGCCTGCGATTTGGCGTCCTGAGCCGCATACACCCAGCCCGATGATCGAAATTTGAGACAAATCCAATCGTGTTTCAACCTGTTCAAGAATGGCGGCATAGCATTTGCGGGACGCTCCGACAGGATCCCCGTTTGTTCTCAAGTAGACCGAAGCCAACATGGCATCGTCTGATTTCCTGAGAAGAACGGCTTTGGTGGTGGTGGAGCCGACATCGAGGCCTATAATGCAGATGTCGTCCGGTTTGATTTGTCCGGTTGCCATGGTTTTGAACTCAACTTTGTCTTCAAAGGCCGACAGGGGCGGAAGCGAATCAAAAGAGACCACCTTTTCTTTAAAGACTTCGGATATGCTCGAAATGCATGTTGTTTCATGCTGAAGCGCCCATAGGGCCGCTCCCAATGCTTCAAAAAAAGGTCCTTCCTCAGGAACGATGAGCCCGGGTATCTCACGATGCAGATATTCCACCATCATCTGATTTTTTACCGTGCCGCCGGTAAGCATGATGTGGTGTCTTTCGACTTTTTTTAAAAGTTCCAAAACCTTGCCGGCCATCATTTTACATAAACCGGCGGTGACCTTCGATTTGGGTGTCCCTTTGTTTGTAGCATGCGTACAGTCGGATTTGCAGAAAACAGAACAGCGGCCGGAAACATGGTATGGCTCTTCCTCCACCGCCCATCGTGCTGCTTCCTCCAATGAAACACCCATGCGTCGGATTTGCTGAAGGAAAAATTCACCGGTTCCTGAAGCGCATTTATTGCCGGTTAAAACATTCGAGATGCGGCCGCTCTTATTGAGAACGTAGGCCATAAAGGTTTCTCCGCCGGCGGAGACAATGGCCGGGCATGAAACGTCCTTTGGCTTTACATATTGATAGGCATACTCGACCGACTCGGGTTCTGATATGGACGAGAAATTCACAAAATTACGAAATTTACGTCCGGTGGCTGCAATTCTGTCAAAGGATTGAAGGGATAGATTTTCAATGGCAGATATGAGGACCTTTCTGGGATTGCCGTCGTGCGGGTGAATCGCATGTGAGATTATTTGAGGCGTATTTTCAGCGTCAGGTCTGAGATCGGTTTTAGCGCCATCCCCGATTTCGATTTGAACAAGAGAGACCGTTGATGCACCCAGGCAGATACCAAGCGATTTCATGTTTTTATTTTATTCCTTTTTTCACCACTTTATGAGGGCACTCCCCCACGTCAGACCGCCGCCGAAGACGGGCATACAGACCATGTCATTTTTACGAATACTGCCGTCTCTTGCGGCTTCATCAAGCGCAATGGCGCATGATGCCGAAGAGATATTACCATATTTATGGATATTCAGGTAGAACCTATCGAACGGAATTTTCATGGAAGTTGCGATATGCCGAAACATTCTGACATTGGCCTGGTGCGGAATAAACCAGGCAATGTCGTTAATATCCATGTGATGATATGCCGTTGCTTCGGATATCGCTTCCATGAAATAATTTACAGCGATACGAAAGCTGTATTTTGCGTCAAACATTTTCAGGTAATGCAATCCCTGGTCTACACTTTCATGTGAAATCGGTGTTGTCTTCGACCCGCCCCCCGGTAAGAGTAAATCCTGGCCTTTTGCGCCGTCTGTATGAATATGGGTCGATAAAAGTTCGTGACCGGTATCCCCCAGTGTCAAAACAGCCGCACCCGCGCCGTCTCCCCACAAGATGCAGGTGGTTCGGTCGGACCAGTTCAACGTGCGCGACATGACCTCCGAGGCAACGACCAGTATGTGCCTGCATGTTTGATTTTTAAGGTATTGTTCTGCAACATTGAGGGCGAAGATAAATCCGGAACATGCGGCGCTGATGTCGAAAGTGACTGCCTGCTTTGTGTTCAGTTTCGCCTGAAGCCAGTTGGCAGCAGAAGGGCAGGCGGTGTCTGGGGTGATGGTGGCAAAAATGATCATATCCAGGTCGTTTGAAGAGAGAGCTGCCGCTTCAAGTGCTTTTTGGGCGGCCCTGAGCCCCAGATCGGAAGATGCCTTATCCGCACCGGCTATTCTTCTTTCCTTGACCCCTGTGCGTTTTGTGATCCATTCATCCGTTGTGTCGAGACCTATTTTCTGCAGATCGACATTTTTAAGGATCGTTGAAGGTAAATAAGAGCCCGTACCTTGAATCCTTACAGTTTGCATGTCTTTCGCACCCCGAAACAATGTCTCATCAGTAGGAATTGCAGCGTTTTTTAGAAACGGTAAAACATCTTGGATAGATCTCCTCGAGAGTCTTTCATGCAGGAAAGATATAGTTATTCAAATATCTTGTCAAGACGCCTTAGCGGAAAACATTTTAAAGGTTGAAGAAGCACGGGAAAATGAATACACTAAAATAAATTAAATCACGAAAACACGCAATTTTGCGGTTTCTGCTTCGTGCTTTCGTCCTTTCGCGTTTTCGTGATAAAAAGCTTCTGCAGTTCACATTTTTAACGAACGACATACGCTGCCGGGAGAGAGTGATGACATGAAAGCAATGATATTGGAGCGACTTTGCGATCTTGAAAAAAATAAGATACCCTTAAAATACGATGAACTATCTGACCCTGTGCCGAAAAAAGGCGAACTGCTATTGCGGGTTACCGCCTGTGGTGTATGCCATACGGAATTGGATGAAATAGAAGGCAGAACGCCGCCGCCTAAATTGCCCATGATTTTGGGCCATCAGGTGGTGGGGGAGGTCTGTGAAACCGCGGCGGAAGTCGGCAGATATAAAAAAGGTGACAGGGTAGGGGTTGCCTGGATTTTTTCTGCCTGCGGGCAATGCGGATTTTGTGGAAGCGGCCATGAAAATCTGTGTGCGAAATTTCGCGCGACCGGTCGGGACGCTTACGGTGGATATGCCGAGTATATGACGGTTTCAGAGAATTTTGCATTTAAAATACCATCCGGATACACGGATACGGAAGCAGCACCGTTGCTGTGCGCCGGAGCCATTGGTTACCGTTCCATGCGATTGGCCGCACTCCAAAACGGGCAAACATTGGGCTTGACCGGGTTTGGCGCCTCAGCCCACCTGGTTATGAAAATGGCAGCCTACCAATATCCGGAAACAAAAATATTTGTTTTTGCCAGAAGTGAAAAGGAACAAATATTCGCCAGGGAGCTGGGAGCATTCTGGGCGGGAAACACCGAAGATGCATCCCCGGAAAAGCTGGATGCGGTCATTGATACCACGCCGGCCTGGAAACCTGTTGTGGAAGCCATGGGAAATTTGAAAGCCAACGGACGTCTGGTTATTAATGCCATACGCAAGGAAGCAGCGGATCAAAACTATTTGATGAATTTGGATTATCCGGTGCACCTTTGGATGGAGAAGGAAATCAAGAGTGTTGCGAATGTCACACGGGCGGATGTGCAGGCGTTTTTGAATTTGGCGGTTGAAATGAACATAAAACCCGAGGTCCAGGAATTTGAGCTCAAGGATGCCAACCGGGCCTTGGTTGAAATGAAGGAAAGAAAAATACGAGGTGCCAAGGTATTAAGGATCGGCTAGGCTTTAGCTTCGATTTACCACACAGGAAGGCCTTGGTTCGGTATTTTTTCTTTGATTGAGCCGGCATCTGAGCCCGGAAAATCAACCGTGATAATATTGTCACACAGGGTCGACAGCTTCTGCACGACAGCTAAATGGTCAGGGTGCTCCAGATAACGCTGCAAGGATTCAGGATTGGCAAATAGCGCAACAAGAGCAAAATCGTAGGAACGGCCTGACTTGATGATATTGCGTCCGAATTCGTATTGATGAATCTCGATAATTTTGTTGGGCAGATCATCGAGGAGATTTTCAATAATTTGAATATCGGATTCTTTTACAGATTCTTTAAATTTCATGAGCACGATATGATTTAGCATGTCATTTTTCCTCTTTCAGGGGTTATTGAAGATTCTCCGCAGCTTGCCGTGGGGAATCTTCTGCCTTACGGCGGTGCTCCGCAGTCACCGTAAGGAATTCTATCTATTCTGATTGATTGAGAGATGTCAATCAATAATATAGCGGTTGTCATAAAGTCTCTATTGGTATAGAGAGGACCATCATTGACCGTTAGGAACCCAAATCAAGCGGATCACATTCATTTATGACAAGCGGTATAAAGGTAACACACGAATGAAAGAAGACCCCAAGCTCTATGACCTGGTTGACGCCAAGGAACCATTGGCTGTTTGGCGAGAGATAAAGGATATTGTTTCGATGATGGCTCCCGGGTACGGTACCGGCGATATTGAAAAGGTCTACTTCGATATCCTGTCACTTTTCAGGGGGGATTTTCCGGGTTATAAAGCCAGCAATACAAAGTACCACGATCTTGAACACACAAATGCTGTGATGCTGGCGGTTGTCAGACTCATGCATGGTTGTTTTCTTTCCGGTATGAGAATAAGCCATGAAAGGATATTTTTAGGGGTATCCGCAGCGCTTTTTCATGATGCCGGACTGATTCAGACCGTGAATGACCAGGAGGGTTCCGGTGCAAAATACACCATAGGCCATGAACAGCGTTCCATTGATTTTATGCAACAATATTTTTTGGATAGAAACTATGGTTCCCAGGAAATTAAGGACTGCTCACATTTGATCATGTGTTCCATCCTTGGTTTGTCACCAAAAGCAATACCTTTTCGGAATCGCAAAATAGAGACGCTGGGGAAAATTATCGGATCAGCGGATCTCCTGGCTCAAATGGCCGACAGATACTATTTGGAGAAGCTGCTGCTGCTTTACCAGGAGTTTAAAGAAGCAGGCCTGCCTGATGTTAGCTCGGAATTTGACCTGCTGAAAAAGACAGGAGGGTTCTACGAAAGTGTTGTCAAAAAGCGGCTGCAAGATGAATTCAGCAATGTTTCAAGTCATATGATACATCATTTTATACATCGCTGGAAGATTAAGAAAGATTTATATGCTGAGGCTATTGAAAACAATATCGACTATTTGAGAGGTGTACTGGACACGTCCGAAGACGGCACTTCATCCTATAGAAAAAATCTTAGGCGGGGCGGCATAACGGATGAACTTGAAAACAACTGAAAAAGACCGGCTTTGATGATAGCTTATTTCGGCAGGCTTCCGAGGGTTCTGCCCTGCGGGTGCCGGCGTTCACGCGACGATAATTCTGCCTCCAGGTCCATCTGTCACATCTCCAATAATGGTCGAATGCGAAACGCCTTTTATTCTCAATTCGTCCAGCAGGCCTTGGGCAAGCGTATCTTTGACACCGATTAACAGGCCGCCGGAAGTCTGAGGATCAAAGAGAATATCCTGCATGATTGGGTCAATGCCGGCAGAAAACGTGACGATCGATGACCGGAATTCTTTATTTTTAAAAGCACCGCCCGGGATGAAGCCGATTTTGGCATATTCGAAGGTTTCCGGAATTACCGGGATTTTCTCGGCGTGGAGCTGCACGCTGCATGACGTATCGACGACCATTTCAGCCAGATGGCCGAGTAAACCAAAACCCGTGACATCCGTACAGGCACTTATGGGATAATTTTGCATTACAGCGGCTGCATCCCGATTAAGCATTATCATGATGCGTGTAATGATTTCAGTGATTTCTGCCGATGCGATACCGCCCTTAATGGCGGTATTGATGATGCCGGTTCCCAAAGGTTTCGTTAAAATGAGCTTGTCGCCGGGTTTTAAGCCGGTATTTCGAATGATGTGGTCCGGATGAACAAAGCCGGTAACCGATAATCCATATTTCAGTTCCTTGTCTTCTATGCTATGGCCGCCCAGCAATACCACCCCCGCTTCGTTCATTTTATCCAATCCGCCTTCTAAAATTTGGCGAAGAATGGAAATTTCCATCTCTTTAATCGGAAACGCCACGAGGTTCATGGCTGTCTTGGGAATTCCTCCCATGGCATAAACATCGCTGAGTGCGTTTGCAACGGCAATCTGACCGAAACAAAACGGGTCATCCACAATGGGTGTAAAGAAATCAACGGTTTGAATGATGGCCAGCTCATCTGAAATTTTATAAACACCGGCGTCATCCGAGCGTTCCATACCCACCAGGATGTTGGAATCTTTCGGCAGCTTCAATCCGCAGAGCGCTTTATCCAGGTCCCCTGGAGATAATTTAGATGCTCATCCGGCGCCGGATACCGTTTGAGATAAGCGAAATGGTTTCTGGCTGGTCATCGGTTGTCTCCTCTGTTGACTTGATTTAATTTTTCAACATGCTATACAAAACAGGGCCAAAGAGTCAAGATTCATATTTTTAAATCTATTCAGTTTGTTATTGGAGGAACACATGTCATACACAAAAAGTGATTACAAGGAAGATGTTGAAAAAGTTACAGCCGTTTTCGATACCAGTGTAGGTACGTTTGAGGCGGAATTGTATGCCCGACAATGTCCTGAAACCGTATGGAATTTTATTAATCTTGCTGAGGGGCGTCAGGAAAACCAGCGAGGCGGGAAATATTACGATGGTTTGAATTTTCACCGTATCATAGAAGGGTTTGTCATCCAAGGCGGATGTCCCTTGGGGAATGGCACCGGTGGCCCGGGATATAAGTTCAAGGATGAATTCGACCCGTCCTTGAGGCACGATGATGCCGGCGTATTTTCCATGGCGAATGCCGGACCCCGCACCAACGGGAGTCAGTTTTTTATTACCTTGGCACCGACACCCCATCTGGATGACCGGCATTCTGTTTTCGGGAAAGTTACCAAAGGGATGGACATTATAAAAAAAATCGGTTCGGTTAAAACAGGGCCCATGGACAGACCGCTCGAGCCTGTCGTGATGAATAGGGTGACCATCAAACGTTAGTTATTTTAGATTCGCACGCTGTTGCGGTGCAGGCATGAACTGAATGGTTTAGGAATTTATGCCCGAATGTGCTTTCGATCAGATGTCTCTTTGATTATATCAATAAGATATCTTCCATAGTCATTTTTCAGCATAGGATTGGCAAGCTTTTTTAATTTCTTTTTGTCGATGTAACCCAGCCGGTAGGCAATTTCCTCGACACACGATATTTTTACACCCTGCCTTTCCTGGATTGCCTGAATAAAGCTGGATGCCTGCTGTAATGCTTCATGGGTGCCGGTGTCCAGCCATGCAAACCCTCTTCCGAGGAGTTGCACCTTCAATGCCTTTTCATTTAAATATGCCATATTTACATCGGTAATTTCCAATTCACCCCTTTTTGAGGGCTGAAGGTTTTCCGCGATGCCGACCACACGGTTGTCATAAATATAGAGCCCGGGAACGGCGTATTTCGATTTGGGTTTTAGCGGTTTTTCCTGTATGGCGATGACGGTGCCGGATTCATCAAACTCAACAACACCGTAACGTTCAGGATCGCGAACACGGTAGCCAAAAATAAGCCCCCCTTTTTTCAATCCCGCCGCGTGTTTCAATATCGTGGGCAGGTTGTAGCCCTGAAAAATATTATCGCCGAGAATCAGGCAGATATGGTCTTTACCGATGAATTGCTTGCCGATGATGAATGCCTGGGCAATCCCTTCAGGCTTTGGCTGTTCCTCATAGAAAAAATTGAGGCCCAGCTGCGAACCGTCCTTGAGAAGTTTTTTAAACAGCGGCAAGTCTTCCGGTGTTGATATGATAAGGATGTCCTTTATCCCGGCAAGCATCAGTACGGATAATGGATAATATATCATCGGCTTATCATAAACCGGAAGGAGTTGCTTGCTGACGACATGCGTTATCGGGTAGAGTCTTGTGCCGGAACCGCCGGCCAATATGATTCCCTTCATAAGGTTTCCTCTCACAGACATTAAGGTTCAAATTAAGCGATTTTCAGCATGATCTGCAGTGGTGTAGATTGTGTGCTTTTTTATGCATTTGGTTACATCGTGTCAATACCAAAACCACAAAAATCATTTGGCTCGGTAAAATGAAATTTTAGCTTGCATTTCTCATCAAAAATTGAAAGATCGTTTGCCAAAAAGAAACAATGGGTATAGATGCAATCAAAAAACGGAACTATCACCCAAACAAAGGTTGTGTTCTAAAAATTTAGCGTGTCGAATTTCTATAATCCTTTGGAATGATGACGTGATGAGAAAAGGGCATGGAGACATGGAGCGAGCGTTGGAATAATGGTTAAAAAAAAAGGAGGGGCATCCATGGGAATGAAAATCAATGAAGTCGAAAAAGTCGAAATTTTAACGCTGCAGGATAATTATATCGACCTGGTGGCTCAGGACAACAGCGAAATTGTTCAGCGCGCCATTCCTTCAAAAAATGGTGAGCTCAGATACAGCATTCGCGCAGAACATGGTTTTTCCGCATTCATAACGGTTACGAAAAACGGAGCATCGCGCAATATGCTGTTTGATTTCGGATTTTCGGAAGACGGCGCGGCGGTTAATGCCAAGGCTCTGAATGTGGATCTGGCATCCGTGGAAGTTTTAGCGCTGTCCCACGGCCATATCGATCATTTGGGAGGGCTTGAAAATCTGGTAAAGGCGGGTCAAATGCAAAATTTGAGTCTGGTGCTGCACCCCGGCGCCTTTATTAAACCGCGTTACCATAAAATTGATGAAACCAGAATGATAACCGTTCCGTCTTTTTCACAGGCATTGGCCGATCGGGCCGGGGTCAAGCTGATCCAATCCAAAACTCCCTATCCGCTATTGGATGGCGACGTGCTTTTTTTAGGAGAGATTCCCAGAATTACGCCTTTTGAGAAAGGGGCACCCAACATGTTTTATCTGGAAGACGGTGTTGAGAAAGCGGATCCCTTCCTGGATGACACGGGCATTGCCTTCAATGTGAAAGGCAAAGGATTGGTGGTGTTAACCGGCTGCGCCCACTCGGGAATAGTCAACACGGTTACCTATGCACGCGAGGTCACCGGTATACAGGATATTATGACGATCATGGGCGGTTTTCACCTCTCCGGTGCTGACTTTGATCAGGTGATCGCCCCCACGGTTGCTGGTTTAAAGGCATTGAAACCCAAACATATCGTCCCAACGCACTGCACGGGACGTTATGCCATAATGCATGTCGAAAAGGAGATGCCGGACGCATTCCTGTTGAATATGTCGGGGACGAAGTTGACCTTTTCAGCATAAATTTTCATGTCATCCTGAGCACAACAAAGTATAAAACAAACCTTAATATTGAAATGAAATAGCTGTTTTTCCAAAAAGGAAGCATGAAAATTTATTTAAAAAGAACGGCAACATCGTTTCTTATGAATAACAATAGGATATGCAATAAGACATTGGTGCGGAATAACTTGACATCACCTCATTTGATGGTTATTTTTCCCATCTGATAATTTGGAACAGCGGGCAAGGATAGAAATTCTAATCTTTCGCCGTAAAAACGATATTGTTGCGTTTCAAAAAATTGTTACACGATGTTATGATCATTAGAGGGGAGATCAGATATGAAAATTGCTTTTCCAACTCAGGAAAACAACCAAATGGCGAGTGAAGTTCACAACCATTTTGGATCGGCAAAGTATTTTATCTTAGTGGATGCGGAGACGAATGCGTTGTCCGCCATCGAGAATCAGGATCTCGATCATCAGCATGGAAATTGCCAGCCGTTGGCAGCGCTGGGAGGTGTTGCCGTGGACGCGGTGGTTGTCGGCGGAATCGGCGGCGGCGCTTTGCGCAAACTGGTGGATGCCGGCGTCCGAACCTACCGGGCTGTAGAAGGGACGGTTTCAGAGAACCTGGATTTGATCAAAGCTGCCAAACTTCCGGATTTTACAATAGACCAGACCTGTAAAGGCCATACGGGAATCGGGGAATGTTTACAGCACTAAGAGGGATTGAAAGACGATGCAGGAGACGATTTTGAGTACAGGGCAAGATGGAATCAAGGATATGCTCGCCGCTGCCGGGTATTCGGCAAAGGCGATCAAATATTATACGGAAAAACCCTATATGGGAATCCTGCCCGACGCGGATCAATGTTCCGAGCTGACCGGATCGTGCGGCGACACCATGGAAGTCTATGTGAAAGTCGAGGGCAATATCATTCAGGATGTGCGCTACCAGGTTATGGGCTGCGCCGGCGCCGTATCGGCAGCCATGGCTGCCGTGGATATCGTCAAAGGTAAAACGATCTCCGAAGCCAAAAGCCTGACTGACGGTGATGTATTTCGACTGCTGGAGGAAATACCGGTAAAAAAACATCACTGTATACAACTGGCCGTTAAGACGCTTTTAAAAGCACTCGCAGAATACGAAGAAAAACATCAAAATCATATCCTTTAAGGAGGATACCATGCCGCTTTTTGATTTTTTGTGTCAAGACTGTGGCAAGACCAGTGAAGTGCTGGTTGCTTCATTGAACGATACCCCTATCTGTGAATCCTGCGGTGGCAGGAACCTCAAAAAACTGCTTTCCGCGCCTTCGTCCATGTCCGGCGTATCAAAACACAGCATGCCGGGTCCCGGTGACACAGCATGTTGCGGATCATCGCCCTCACAGGCCGGATGTGCAGGCCCCGGAAGCTGCTGCGGAAAGGGTCCGTTTTAAAAAAAAACAAAACGATGGCGTGAATCATGAAGCGAATATGTTTGCTCGGGGCTTTTGATACCAAGGCGACGGAATATGCGTTTTTGCGCTCGCAGATACTCTCCAGCGGTCATGACGTGCTAACTGTCAACACCGGCGTCATGGGTACGACAGCGATATTCCCGGTAGATGTGGAAGCTGAAAAAGTAGCCGAAGCCGGAGGCGGGTGCCTTGCACAGCTTCGAGAAGAGAAAGACCGCGGCAGCGCCATGAAAATCATGTGTGCCGGAGCGCCTGCGATCGTTAAGAAGCTGTATGATGACGGGAAGTTTGACGGCATCATCGGCATGGGCGGTACCGGTGGAACAGCCGTGGTCACCGCTGCGATGCGGGCTCTGCCGGTGGGGCTTCCCAAGGTTTGTCTGTCGACCACGGCATCGGGTGATGTCGCCGTCTATGTCGGCACGAAGGACATCACAATGATTCCCTCCATCGTGGATGTTGCGGGCATCAATCGTATCTCCCGAATCATTTTTTCACGCGCAGCCGGCGCCATCTGCGGCATGGTGGAAGTTCATATGCCCGAAATCAAGGAGGACAAACCGGTTATTGCGGCATCGATGTTCGGAAACACCAACGAATGCGTCAATGCCTGCATGGAGAATCTCACCGCAAAAGGATATGAAGTGCTTGTGTTTCACGCGACAGGCACCGGCGGCAAAACCATGGAAAGCCTTGTGCGAGAAGGTCTGGTGGACGGCGTACTGGACATAACAACAACCGAATGGGCGGACACTATTTGCGGCGGCGTATTCGATGCCGGCCCGGAACGGTTGGATGCTCCGGGGGAAGTGGGCATACCCCACCTTATCGTTCCCGGATGTGTTGATATGGCAAACTTCGGCGGGATGGATACCGTGCCCGTGAAATACAAGAAGGCAAAACGGACTTTTTATCAGTGGAGTCCATCGGTAACACTGATGCGCACCAATAAGAACGAAAACAGAAAGATGGGAAAGGCCTTTGCCGAGAAGGCAAATGCAGCCAAGGGCCCGGTTGCATTTCTCATTCCGCTTAAAGGGGTTTCCATTTTAGACAGCGATGGGGGGCAATTCTGTGACCGCGAAGCCGACAAGGCTATGTTTGACGCCATCAAAGCCAACGTGAAGGAAGGCATTCCCATTGTGGAGCTGGGCAACAACATCAATGATCCGGAATTTTCAGCCAAGGCCGTTGAGATGCTGCTGAGCATGATAGAAAATAAGTCATAACGCCATACCTTTTTCTCATCACGCCATAACGCCATTTCTTTTTCGGTGGTAGACAAATGAATCGGCGGAATAGATGCCGAGGGCCGTCCATATCATAACGAAGCTGATGAACTGCACTTTGATAAACGGTTCGTTAAAAATAAAAACCGCCATGACAAACATGCAGCTCGGTGCAATATATTGCATGAAACCTAGGGTGGCCAAGGTTATCCGTCGAGCGCCCAAATTGAAAAAGAGCAGCGGCAAGGCCGTAATAATAGAAGTGCCTATGAGAAGCAGGGTGATCTGAACCTGTCCGTTCAAAAAAGATCCTGAACCGGTTAGGTCCAAATAGACCAGACATATACTGGATGGAATGGTCAGCAGAAGGGTCTCAACGGTGAGGCCCACCAGGGATCCGACAGGAGCAACCTTGCGAATCAATCCATAAAGCCCGAAAGAACCCGCAAGCGTTAATGCAATCCAGGGAAAACGTCCGTAAAAAATGGTCAGAATCAATACCCCCGCCCCTGCAAGCATGACTGCAATCCATTGATACAGGCGCAATCGTTCCTTGAGAAACACAAAGCCGAGAAGTACGTTTACCAAGGGGTTAATGTAATACCCGAGACTGGCTTGAAGCAGAAAACCGTTGTTTACCGCCCAGATGTAAACCAGCCAGTTGCAGCTGACCAGCAGGGATGTGACCGTCATGACGAAAAGTGTTTTCCAGTTTCTGATAATTTCCCAGAGCTCATGCCATCTGCTCCTGATAAAAATAAGCAGTATCAGGAACAAGAAGGACCAGACAACGCGATGCAGAATGATTTCAAAAGCCGGGACGCTTTTTAACGCTTTCCAGTAGATGGGGCTGATTCCCCATATCAGGAATGCCGAGGCGCTGTAGAGAATACCGGAAAAATCTTTTGGAGGTGACTGCTCTGGAAATGAATTTTTCATGTAAGGAATGCTGAAAGGTTTCGATAGTTACGATCGTATTATTTAATGAATTCGTAAAAAGGTGAAATCATTCCCGCCTTGCGGGATAATCATTATTTGAGCCGTTTTATTTTATGACTCATGACGGTAACATTTTTTTCAAGCGTGTCGATACTCGATTCAATATTGCCCAGTGTATAGTCCGAGCCGCTTACGATGCCTTCAATACCGCCCATGGTGGATTCGATTTTGTCTATTCTTGTGATCATTCCATTGATCTTGATATTGATGTTTAAAAAAAAGGCGGTCATCAATATCATCCACAAGGCGACGAAATATTTTTTCCATTCATACCGCAAATTGCTCCGAAACGATTCCATCTTCCACCTCTTTTGAAAGTATTGCTTGCCTGTCCCGTTTGAGCCGGAATTTAATGAAACCCTATCTTTTTTGGTAGGCAATAACAAGCTTTTAATAGGATTAAGATGTAAAATAACACAGGACGCGTTTGCTCATCAGCTATTGAATCACCCGATGTAGGGGCGAACCTGTGTGTTCGCCCGGTGCGTGTTTATCCACCGTCATTTTAATCTAAGATCTCAAGAATGATATGTTTTTTTACTTTTCCGGATGCCGCATTTAATATGGTTCGGATGGCTTGAGCTGTCCTACCCTGCTTGCCAATAACCTTGCCTATATCACTCTTAGCCACTTTAAGTTCCAATACTAAGGTGTGGCCTCCTCCAATTTCAGCAACCGATACCTGGTCTGGATCGTCAACAAGTGCCCGTGCAATGGTACTGATCAGATCTTTCATAGCGACTGCTCCTTTTCAACCAATTCCACCTTGAAGACCAATTAGGCATTTACTATTTTCTAAAATTGGGAAAGATCTCCATTTCCTCCGTTGGCAAATTAATCGTTTCCGATATCAAGGGTCAATTCAATCATATGGCAAATAAAAAACCCCACATCCTATTCCGGAAGCGAGGCTTTTACATCAATCCACATGCTCTGCCTTTTGGCTAAGGGTTGAAGCAAATCATATGAAATCATTTGCCATAATTGCACACATTATTCGAAAAAACAATATATTATATAGAATTGAGGGGCTTAGGAAGCCGAAAATCCTCTCTTTTTCTCGTCTAATAAAAGCCCTGTCTACTACAATGAGACAGGGCTCCAATATCCATTGTATTTCCCCGCTATTAAAACTAACTCATCAGCGGGTTATCAGGCTTCAATTATTTTGGTCTTGGTTTCCAGCGTGCCTGTCGTGCCTGTCTTGATTGCGACTTTCACCGCATCTTCCATTGGATCTTTGAAAGGGACCTCAATTCGGAGCAATCCGTGCTCGTAAATCGCTTCGGCTTTTTCAGGTTTTACCGGCCACCCCAAAGCCAGTGCCGAAACATACTCAATATCCCTTGCTGGCGCCAATAAATGGACACTGTCCTTGAGGACCTTTACATCGATGGTCTCCGTTGGTGCTCCTGGGATTGCGAACTCCACTATTAGCTTGTTCATCCCCTCGTCTGCATATGCTACTGTAGCGGGCGCAACCTTCATTCGTTCAACCTGCATTTTGGCACACTCCTTTCTATCTCGTTCCCGATTAGCCGGGCAACTGCCAATTGACTCATCAATTTTTAGTGATGTCAATAGCAGACTTAAGCTATGCCCGATTGTAGCGAAGTCAAGGCAATTCTATGCAAAATAGTATTCCTGATGTTGAAATTTTGAAGACTATCATATCTATTCCGCTAAATCGGGGCTCTGACATTTAGCCTTTTTTAGGAAATCTACTGTGCCCTATTGATTTTATATAATTCGTGCATATATATATAATATATAATTGTCACCCAATTTCGATAAAAACGAATAAACCATGCGATGGCTTATGACCTCCAAAGGTTATATTTTTAATAAGAAATTTAGTATCGCGACATTTCTCCGGTCTGCTTTTCAACTAACACCGGTTTGAATTCAGCCGGAGTTGGCCTCGCAACAGCCACTCACATTTCACCTTTTCATTTGTTGATTTATTTCAGCAGGTTATATTATTTATCATTCTTCTCAAGTCAGGCTTAATACCATCCATCGCATTTGAGATCGTTTGGGAAGGCAGGTTCGAACGATATATTTTACTAAGCACCACGGTAGCTTTATTGGATAAGCGCAATGCGAAACGTCACGGTTGCGATGGAGAAATAATTTGGGCCCCAAAGGAAGAAATGTCGTCCTCACCAAATCCTGGGGATCGCCGACGGTCACCAAAGACGGCGTCACAGTGGCCAAAGAAATCGAAT
>CAYTAQ010000035.1:0-29676 GCA_964435695.1 uncultured Desulfobacterales bacterium
TCCGCATCAGCCACATCCGGCCCATCGCCGGTGCCACCTTTAGTCTGATGACAGATCTGTTTCGGGAGCACCGGGAGATCTATAAGGTGAATCAAGGTAACAAGGCAAAAAAAGAGCGCGATCGGCAATGACAAGCAAAAGCTCACAAGTTTGGGTAGAAACTCGAAGATCCGATAAAACAACCGTCTCAGCCAACGGATCCGCCCCCATAGACCCCATTTCGCTTTTTCCGACCGAAGCGGTTATAGCTTACTTTGTCAAAAGGAAGGTCTTCTGTCCGGTAAGGCGCAACCGTTTCATCCGGATACCCGACCCCGATCATACATTCAACATCCAGATTGTCCGGAAGGCCAAGCAGACCGGCAATATAGTCCCGTGAGGACGTCTGGTCGTCAAATTTATTACTCCGCATATGTGTCCAGCGACTGCCGAGTCCCATGCTATGCGCCGCGTACTGCATACTGACCGCGGCAATAGCGCAGTCTTCGATCCAGAGGTGAGACCGTGACGGATCTGCGCAGACAACGATGGCCGCGAAAACGTCCTTGATGAACCGGGCGCCGGCCGATTTTGCAACGGAAAGCTTTTCAAGCAGCACTTTGTCCGTTACGACAACAAACGCCCATGGCCTCGCAGCTCTTCCCGACGGCGCACGAAGGGCCGCCTCAATGATGGCGTCGATTTTTTTCTGTTCGACCGGTTGGGCAGAATATTTCTTAATACTTCTTCTTTCTTTTACAAGGTCAGTAAACATTATTGTTTCCTTTCTTAAAAGTGAGGGTTGAACGATAGAAATTCCTTTTTTTTCAGATGCGAGCATGGCAGAAGCAACGTAGGCTGTCAATATCCACAATATGTGCTATATAAAACATTATGGGTAATCACAGCATGACAAACTGGAGTGTGTCTTTCTTGATCTTCATGATCTGAGGATTCCGGTATCGGGGACAATCTGCAGCAGTTGTGGACTGTTGCAGAGTGAAGAGAACAGGAAGTGTGCGTACTGTGGGGAGAATTTGTGCGGTACGGTGCAGTAAGGCGAAGAAGACCTTTTGATTAAATAATAAGGAGGCAGAACATGGCCAGAGCAAATGCGAATGGTTTACAAATAGAATATGAAACCTTTGGTGCGCCATCCAATCAAGCATTACTGTTGATTATTGGTTTGGGTGGCCAACTGATTCACTGGCATGAGGAATTCTGTACTAAATTTGCCGAACAGGGTTATTACGTCATCAGGTTTGATAATAGAGATTCAGGGTTATCAACCAAGTATAATGATGCCGGCGTACCCGATATTTCTGAAACTTTTAATACCTTACTAAGCGGGAAAGAGGTAACCCCGCCCTACACAATAGAAGACATGGCGGGCGATGCAGTAGGATTGCTTGATGCCCTTGGCATTCAAAAGGCACACATCTGTGGAATGTCAATGGGTGGAATGATCGCTCAATCCATAGCTTTAAAGTATTCTTCTCGGGTTTTGAGTCTGACATCTATCTACAGTACGACAGGGAATCCAGAACTTCCCCCACCAACACCGGAGGCTATGGAAACATTAATTTTGCCTTTACCAAAAGGTCGGGATGCTAATATCGAGCAGACTGTCAATACATTCCGTGTCATAGCAGGATCAGGGATGCCATTCGATGAAGTTTTTCATAAAAAATTAATAGCTGAATCTTACGATCGTTCTTTTTGTCCGCAAGGTATTGCTCGTCAATTAGTGGCGATTTTGACACAACCAAATAGAAAACCTAAACTGTCGTCTGTGATTGTTCCAACCCTTGTTATTCACGGTGATGAAGATCCACTCGTTTCATTAGAAGCTGGAAAGGATACCGCAGAAGCAATACAAGGATCTGAATTATTGATAATTGAAGGGATGGGACACGAAATACCAATAATGAACGATTACTGGTTAAGAATAGCAGAAGCAATAATCAATCACTTGGGAAAGGTGAGAGCATAAAGACAAAAGCCAAAATCACATGGGAGAATTAATAATGCAAATAATCACTATCTTAGGCAGCGCCAAAAAAAAGGGAAACACTGCAACCGTTCTGGGCAGGGTAGAGGAAGAGCTCAAATCACTGGGCCACGACGTTGAACGGATCTATCTCAACAACAAGTCTATCGGGGGTTGTCTGGGATGTGCCAAATGCCGGGAGAATCCAGATGAGATCGCCTGTGTCCAAAAAGACGATGCCATAGGCATCATGGACCAAATGATTTCATCCGATGTGATCCTTTATGCTTCACCAGTTTATTTTTGGGGCTTTTCATCCCGACTCAAGGCTCTAATTGACCGGGGCTACTCCCTTGTCAGCAATTACGGTAAACCAGATCATACGTCTCTATTGAAGGGGAAGCGTATCGGCCTTTTGGTTACCGGTGCAGATGCCTATGAAAATAATGCCGAGGGTATATTTACAGCCTTCGATCGCATTGTGGACTATTTTTTGGCCAAAAAATCCGGTGAATTGTACGTGGGTAAATGCAGCGTACCTGCCGAGTTGTCGGAAAATGTCAAAGATAAGGCTGTGGCATTGGCTCATTCTCTGGTGGGCTGATACCTGATATTGGCAACCAAATCGACACAAGACTCGGCATGAAAATACCCTTGTCCTTTATTTTAGCTAAATTGAGCGTTTCAAATTTTAAGAATTAAAACGCTCGCTTTAGGTTTTACTGACAGGGTGTAACCTTTTCCAGTGAAATCCGTTTCTTTTCCCATCTCCGGTCTCCTTGGTTTTGGGGCGGATGCTTAGGATTCATCCTGCCTGGACCGGATGACCAGCAAGGGTCGATCAATACAATGAATAACCCCGGCTGCGATACTGCCATAAAAAACCCTTGAAAGACCGGTACGCCCGTGACTGGTCATGGCGATCAAATCAACGGCCTTTTCCGCGGCCTTCTCTAGAATGGTTTCCACCACCGGTCCGATCTGGGTGATCTTCTCAACCTTCAGCCCTTTATTCTTAAATCGACCGCCCACTTCGTCCAGATATACCTCCGCTTCTTTGAGTGTCTTTCGGTTGGCCGCCATACTTTCCTCATATTGAACATTTTTATAACCGTCACCGATAACGACTATCTGCACCACGCGCAGCAGAATGATTCTTGCGCCATAGGTAGTAGCCAGGCTTTCTACGTGAGGAAGGATTCGCTCAGCCCGTCTTGATCCGTCCAGAGGAACGAGAATTTTATGATACATGGGATCCTACTGTTTCAATGATAATAAGTTAAGAGGGAAAACCTTTCAGGCGGCAGCGCCTTCTTCTCGACCCTCTCCCGCCAGGGAGAAGAAATGACCGCATAAGCCCTGAAATATAATCTAGCCAATCTGCATAATGATCTCTCCGGTCGATACTTCCGCTCCTTTTTGGACCCGGATTTCCCGGACAATACCGGAAACAGGAGCGGTCAAATTGTTTTCCATTTTCATGGCCTCCATGGTGGCTACGATCTGACCGAAACTCACCGACTCCCCCTGACGCACCTTGATCTCCAGTACCAGGCCCGGGATGGGAGCGATCACCGCACCGGCAGCTGGTTCGGACACCGGCCCAACCAACGGGGGAGCGGTCGCTGGTACCCTGACCGGTTCGGCGAATACGGTTTGCGCTGACGGTGGAACCATGGAATTTTCAATCAGGACGTCGTAGGATCGTCCGTTGACCACCACTTGAACAGACCCGGCTTTTACTTCACCTATATCCACGCTAAAGCCTTTGTCGTCGATTTTGAGCTGATATTTCATTTGTCTTTCCTCATCGATTAAAACGGTTAAAAACAGACAAGCGATCATTCATCATCCGTTTGCGACCATCCGAAGCCCAGGAGCTTTCGGATGTTGCTGCTTCAGAAGACCGATCAGACCTGCGCATGGATGACAGATGCAGGTGCAGGGCGGTGCCAATGGCGGCGGCTACCTCTTCAGGAACTTCGGCGGAGCGGGCCGCATCACCATCGAGCGGTGCGATAGCACGTTGCTCTGCCGCCAACGCTTTGACAGAATCTTTTTGATCCTCACTCTGTCTTGTTTTGCGCCGCTCGATGGCTCTAAAGACAAAACCGGACACAATCATACCGATCATAAGGGCTAAAAGTACAATGAAGATGCCGAAAAAGCGAATGAACAGGGTTCCCAGAGCATAGCCCCAGAAAGAATCGCGCGGGCCGCCGATGACAGTCACCCGGCCGTCGGTCAGGCCGTCCGCATCAAGCTCGCCGCCGTCCCGGGCAGAAACAACCAGTTCCCGAACACGCCCGTCCAGGGGGCGATTCCCGGCCTGGGCATCTTTCCACGGCTTTTCCTGCTTGGGGTTGTAGACAAAGAACGCCGTGGATTTGGTAAAAAAATCCGATCGGATGGACAATGCCGCTGTTTCTCCCGGTTTTACCTTCGTGATGTGAATTTCGAAAACAGCTGACTTGAAATTCTTTACGTCGACTTCCGGACGATCCACGGTTTCAAAATCGACGCCTTTGACGTCATTCAGGATGCCGCCGGCCGACACCCCGAAAGTCACGGTCACGCTGGTGCTTTTTGCCCGGGGAATGAATTTCGCGCTAATCTCCTGCCCGCTGCGCTGGAACTCGGGGTTGGGCTTTTCCGTGTCCCCGAAGGAAAAAAGTCCGGCGGCGTGCGAAGTAACAGCCCATCCCAAAAAGACTGCGACCACCAGCAACCGTGCAACATACCAATGATCCTTCATGATAGCCTCCTATTGAAACATGGCAATGAACATGCCGGCAGCCGCAGCCGATCCGATAACACCGGCCAGATTGGGTCCCATGGCGTGCATGATCAGCCAATTATCCGGATCGGCTTTAAGTCCTTCGGCATGGGAGACACGGGCCGCCATGGGCACTGCGGAGACGCCGGCCGAACCGATAAGCGGATTTATTTTTTCTTTTACAAAAAGGTTCATTATATGCACCGTGAGAATACCGCCGAAGGTGCACACCACAAAATCCATCAGCCCGAAGGCAAAGATAAGCAGCGGTTTGAGACTGAGAAATTTATCAGCGGCCATGGTGGCGCCCACCGAAAGTCCCAGAAAAATAGTCACAATATTCATCAGGGCGTTCTGGGCGGTATCGGAAAGCCGTTTGACCACACCGCTTTCGCGCATGAAATTGCCGAACATGAACATGCCCATCAACGGGGCCACCGCCGGCACCAGCAGGATGATCAGGATGGCGGCGACAAGCGGGAAGAGGATTTTCTCCCGGTTCGATACCGGCCTGAGCTGCCGCATTCGAATGCGTCGCTGCTCCGGCGTTGTCATCAGCCGCATGATGGGCGGCTGGATGAGCGGCACCATTGCCATGTAGGAATAGGCTGCCAGGGCATTGGCCCCCAACAGGTGCGGGGCCAGTTTGGTGGTGAGGTAAATGGTGGTCGGCCCGTCCGCTCCGCCGATAATCCCCACCGAGGCGGCCTCCTTGAGGGTAAATCCGAAAAAGAGCACACCGAGATAGGTGATGAAGACCCCCAATTGGGCGCCGGCACCTACGATCAGGGTTTTAGGGTTGGCGATCAGGGGGCTGAAGTCCGTCATGGCGCCCAACCCTAAAAATATCACACAGGGGATGATTTCCCACTGCACACCATATTTATAAAAGGCCCGGATCAGCTCCGGAGCGCCTTGTTCGGTGAAGCCCATCAGCGGCACAAGGGGAAAATTCACCAGAAAGATGCCGAAGCCGATGGGAACCAGCAGCAGAGGTTCGTATTTTTTAGCCACAGCCAAATAAAGAAACAAAAAGGCAATACCCATCATGACGAGTTGTTTGAGCAGCAGGTTCGGCAAACCGGTCTGGGTCGTCAGAATGCTGACAATAAGTTCGAAAACCTGGTCCCAGGACATAATACGACCTCCTTTGTTAAAGCGGTATATTACCGTGCTTTTTGGGTGGATTGACGTCCCGCTTGGGTTTAAGCATTCGCAAGGCCTGAATGATGCAGGGACGGGTGTCGGCCGGATCGATGACGTCGTCGACGTAGCCCAGTTCCGCCGCCTTGTAGGGATTGGCAAATTTTTCGCGGTAGTCGTCGACCAAGCGTTTCTTTTCAGCTTTCGGATCGGCCGCCTTGGTGATCTCCTCGCGGCTGATGATGTTCACCGCGCCTTCAGCGCCCATGACGGCGATTTCCGCCGTTGGATATGCCAACACCATGTCGCCGCGGATATGACGCGAACTCATGACGCAATAGGCGCCGCCATAGGCTTTACGGGTAATGACGGTAATGCGCGGCACCGTAGCCTCGCAGAAGGCGTAAATCAGCTTGGCACCGTGCTTGATGATGCCCCCTTGCTCCTGGCGGGTTCCGGGTAGAAAACCCGGCACATCTTCGTAGATGATGAGGGGGATATTGAAAGCATCGCAAAACCGCACAAAGCGGGCACCTTTGAGGGAGGCGTCGATGTCCAGGCAGCCGGCCATGATACTGGGCTGGTTGGCGATCACGCCCACCGTGCCGCCCTCCAACCGGCCGAAACCCACTACGATAGTCGTGGCATAATGGGCGTGCACCTCGCAGAAATAGCGGTTGTCCAGGTTGGAGCAAATAATGTCCCGAATGTCATAGGGTTTGTTGGGGTCCGTGGGTACTATTTCCCTTAAGCTCTCGTCCCGGCGCAGAGGATCATCATCCGACTCAAGACGCGGCGGTTCCGCAAGATTGTTCTGGGGAAGAAAACCCAGCAGCTCGCGAATGTGCTCAAGGCAGGCGGCGTCGTCCGGTTCGGAAAAATGGGCCACACCGCTGGTTGCGTTGTGCGCCATGGCACCTCCCAGTGCTTCCTTGGTCACATTTTCACGGGTCACGGCCTTGATGACGTCCGGTCCGGTAATGAACATATAACTGGTCTTTTCTACCATGAAAATCCAGTCGGTAAGGGCCGGCGAGTAAACCGCCCCGCCCGCCGACGGCCCCATGATCGCCGTTATCTGGGGGATGACCCCCGAAGCCAATACGTTTCGTAAAAAAATATCCGCATACCCGGCAAGGCTCATTACTCCCTCCTGGATGCGGGCGCCGCCCGAGTCGCAGAGACCCACCACCGGCGCACCGACCCGCATGGCGGTTTCCATCACCTTACAGATTTTCTCCGCATGGGACAAAGAGAGGGAGCCGCCAAACACGGTGAAATCCTGGGCATAGACGAAAACCTGACGTCCATTGACCAAACCGTAGCCGGTAACCACGCCGTCCCCCGGAATTTTCTGCCGGTCCATGCCGAAATCTGTACAACGGTGGGTTTTGAACCGGTCCATTTCCACATAGCTGTTTTTATCCAGCAGCCGGTCGATCCGTTCCCGGGCGGTAAGTTTACCGCCGGCATGCTGTTTGGCGACGCGTTCATGGCCGCCGCCTGACAAGGCCTGGTCACCTTTCTGAGCAAGTACCTCAAGCAGTTCTTTAGAGCCCATAATGATTCCTCTCCTTAATAGTGGATTCGGTTATGGATATTTTCCCAACAACTAGACGCGCACAGCCGACTCCAGGTAATTAAGCGTTTCGAATATTATACAATTATCGGATAAACCATTTTTCCGAAATCATTGGTGCCGAGAAGTTCCCGATCCGTTCGAACAGCGTCAAGATTTATACACCTATGTTCAATTAAGTCAAGCGATTAGGTATTTTCCCCGTCTGTTGAAAATATTCCAAAAGCGTCGACATGGCAATTGCCTCGTCCATGGATGCAACGAGCCTTCGAATCTTGGTTGCCTCCTGATGCATCTCGTCGTCCAGCAGAAGCTCTTCTCTGCGCGTCCCTGATGCGTTGATGTGGATGGCCGGCCAGATTCTTTTTTCAGCACATTTTCGGCTGAGAACAATGTCGGTGTTGCCGGTGCCCTTGAATTCCTGATAGATGATATCGTCCATTCTCGATCCGGTCTCCACCAGAATGGTCGCAATGATGGTCAGCGATCCGCCGTTTTCGATGTTGCGGGCGGCACCGAATATTTTTCTCGGCATAGCCAGCGCGCCGGCGCCCAGACCACCGGTCATGGTCCGCCCGTAGCTTCGGGTTTCCGCATTGAATGCACGTGACATCCGCGTCAACGAATCGAGCAGCACAACGCTGTCCCGGCCTGTTTCAGCGCAGAGGATGGCGGTGTGCAAGGCGAGCCGTGTCATGCGCATATGCATCGAAATGCTCTGATCCGCAGAAGAAAAAAGCACGTGAGCCCCTTCAAGACCTCTTTTGAAATCCGTCACCTCCTCAGGCCGTTCGTCGACCAGGAGAACAAATACGTCCACATCCGGGTGATTGGCAATAATGGAAGCGGCCATGTGCTTTAAAATGGTGGTTTTTCCCGATTTGGGCGGCGAGATGATTAATCCGCGCTGACCCTTGCCGATGGGGGTGATCATATCGATGGCCCTGCCGGTGAAATCGTCGGCTGCCTGTGTCATGATCAATCGTTCCATGGGATTGATACTGGTTTGATCCTGGAGCGATTTAAATCTGGAAAACGTGCCGAGCGGGATCCGATTGATCGTCTCGACAGAACGCAGTTGCAGGTTTGGGCTTCTGGCATTCCGTTTCTCCCCGCTTCCTTCAATATAGCCCCCTTCCGGGAGGTTGTGGCTTTTTATCAGAGCCGCGGGCACAAAGGTGTCATGCGTGCCTGATGAAAAGTTGCTTTCAAGGGACCGCAAAAAGCCGAAGCCCTTGTCCAAAATTTCCAGATGTCCTTTTACCGGTTTCAATAATCAACTCCTGAATAGTAAAATGGTGGCGTGCACCGCTGCTTTCGGGTTGTCGTATCAGGTTTCCCACAGATTATCAGAGATGGGTCGCTACGTCCTCAATTTCTCATGAAAATATATTATGTTGTATGTTGTATAAGGACTGTTGGCTAGAGCGTTTGTCAGAATAACGTTCCGATATCGGTGGTTTTCTGAATCTTATAGGAATGATCAATAATGTCTAATATGGGACGATCCAAACGCTCTAATAATTTTGCTATAACAAAATCTATAAGATAGCGGTTGTCATAAAAATTAAATTGTTACACAGAACCATTGTTGACGGTTTGTAACCCAAGCCAAATGGAACATATTCATTAGAAACACGTAGCAGTTTTTTCGTTGATTACATATCCATAAGCCTTAAACGAAGTACGAATCAGTACTGATATTAAATATTTCTAATGAATATCAATATGATGTAATGATACAGACTGAAACTAAATTCTTATGAACATACAACCCGTAACAAATGGGGTGTATTACTGAAATTATTTTGTTATTATTTTTCTGTGTCATAGCTGTCCTCCTTTTTTTATTAGATAAAAATTTTCATGCTTATTATTTAGAGGATAGATAGGACATTTCAATGTAAATTATTGTTTCATGCTTCGTTGTGCGCGCATGAGCATGAAAATTTATGACAACCGGTATAAGTATGCCCAAAATGTTATTGTGTGTCAATAACCGAAAACGGATGGAGGATAAGTACCATGTCTTTCAATGAAGCAATCGATTTAAGGGTAAACGGCATCATTTCGGATTGGGGAACGACAATGTAAAACAATTGTAAATCTTAATAATAAAATATGCATATCGAAATAAAGATCTTATGGTGGTATTAATTATCAGCAAAATTGAAAGGTTCTTTAAGAATGCAACATACGGTTCATGATACGCCCATAGTTAAAACCATCGTGCGCTGGCTGGCGTTGTTTTTTTTTAAAATGACAGGCTGGAAAGCGGAGGGGAGTTCACCGGGGATCTCCAGGTATGTGATCATCGCTGCGCCGCATACATCGAACTGGGATTTTATTTATACCCTGTGTCTGGCATTTATCCTCAGGATTAATCCCGCGATAATGATGAAGGATGCATACTTTCTCTGGCCGATAGGCTTTTTCTTTCGTTGGTTAGGCGCCCTTCCCATCGATCGATCCAAATCCAACAATGTGGTTGCGCGGTCGATTCAGGCATTTCAGGAAAATACCCACCTGGTTATGGTGGTTCCCCCTTCAGGTACACGAAAAAAGGTGCTATACTGGAAAACCGGGTTTTATCACATTGCCAACGGAGCAGCCGTCCCTATTGCTCTAGGATTCCTGGATTACAGGCGCAAGATCGGTGGAATCGGCCCCATGGTCAACCCAACCGGGGTCATCGAGGCGGACATGAAAATAATTCGAAATTTTTATGCAGACATCACCGGGAAATATCCTCAAAAAGCGAACACCGCGTTGGCGGTTTCAGGCACGAACAGTTTGCCGTGAAGGGTAGATGAAACCGGAAGCTTCGGTCATTGATATTTGGAGTTTCCTTGGGGGTCGGTAATTGCAGTTTGGAGCTTGTTTGGAATTTATGATTTCAGGAGAATCGGATGACTTCGGGAAAAAGCGTTTGTCTCGTCCTTGGCAGTGGATCTTCTCGCGGATGGGCCCATATTGGTGCGATTGAAGCGCTGGAGGAAGGGGGAATACCCATCAATTATATTGTCGGGTGCAGTGTCGGTTCTTATGTCGGCACGCTTTATGCTGCCGGAAGCTTAAAAAGCCTGAAATCATTCGTTCTCCGGATGGATGGCAAGAAGGTTTTTTCCTATTTTGACGTTGTGTTCCCCCGATCAGGCCTTCTGAACGGCACAAAAAAACTGAAGGAATTTGTTTCCCTGCACACCGATGCAAGAGATTTTTCAGACTTGAAAATCCCCGTTATTATGGTTGCCACAGACCTTGAATCCGGTGATAAGGTTGTCTTGAAATCCGGAGATTTAATTGATGCCCTCAGAGCTACAATGTCCATGCCGGGACTCTTTGCCCCTGCGAGGGCCAAGGGCAAATGGCTTGTTGACGGAGGCCTCGTGGATCCGGTTCCGGTCAGCATCGCCAGGGCGATAGAAGTCGATGTCGTTATTGCCGTGGATCTCAACAGCGGGCTTGCCTCACGAAAAAAATGGAAAAGCCAGGTCGACCATACGGAAAAGAAAGTTGACGATCCGCCCGAGCATAGAAATGAACTCATAAACAAATTGGCGGATTATTATGTGAATGCTGAATTGAGCGTTAAGCACAAACTCAATGAGCTGTTTCACAAAGAATTGTCTTCCCCGGATATTATAGAAACCGTAACAACGTCGATCGGAATCATGCAGGAGCGAATAACCCGCATCAACCTTGCAGTGGACCCACCGGATATCCTCATTCAGCCCCGCCTCAAAGAATTGAAAATGATGGACTTCGACCAGGTTGAGCATGTGATTCACGAGGGCTATCTAGCAGTCAGGGAAAAAATCGAAGATATAAAGAACCTGCTTTAGAGCGTTTTTCAGAAGAACGCTCCGATATTGGTTTTTTCTGAATCTTACGGGATTACCCCCTAATGTCTAATATGGGCCGATCCAAACGCTCTAATAATTTTTCTTTATTTTTGATGGCGGCGATCAGGGAAGCAGCCGTAAAACTAGATTCTCATCTTTAAAAAACGACCGAAAAATAATGAAGCGCGTTAATTTTTTTTGTTGACATTTTGGAAACAATGAATCACTCTTGATGATACTTTAGAACATGGGCTGAATGGGGCTGGAAGCGGACGTTTTTCCGGGAAGCTTATCCGGCCGTTTGGTTCATAATCGCCTCACTGTTCGTACCACTTTATACATTATACATTAAGCACGCATCAGTTTAGAGCTGTGTTCTGCCGGTCAGAAAGATGTTGGCTGTAATTCAGACTCCGCAAAAACCATGAAGAACAGCGCCACGCTGCCGCTGCGGAAAGGGCTCCGATTTTGTCGGAAGAGAACCGGAGAAAAAAAGAAAAGGCTTCGTAAATTTACTATTAGGAAACTGTTTCATCTGCAATCAAGGTATTAAATTTTAATTAATCTAACGGAAGGAGGGTTAAAATGAGAAAGAAAAGTTTGATCTCGCAATTAAGCTATTTCAGTCTAATTCTCGGGATTGCGATGATGCTGCTCACCATGGGTTGGGCTTCACCGGCCCAGGCAGCAGGGAAAGCGCCTGATAAGATTGTGTTCGGCAATCCCATCGCCCTGTCGGGCATGTACAGCCCGGGCGCCTGGATGTCGCAGATACGCGCCTATGATATGTGGGTTGAAGATGTGAACGCCAAGGGCGGTATCTATGTCAAAGAGTATGGCAAAAAGATTCCTGTCGAGATCCTTCGATACGATGATAAGAGCGATCTGGGAACGGTGGTGAAGCTGACTGAAAAGCTGATTCTGGACGACAAAGTCGACTTTATTCTTCCCCCCTGGGGCACGGCAGCGCATTTCGCCATAGCCCCCATCATCAACAAGTATAAATACCCGGTGGTCGGCATTACCGCTTCTTCTGTCAAACTCAAGGAAATGGCGGCAAAAATACCTTACATGTTCATTATTTTGAACCAGCCGCCAGAAATGGGAGCCGCTCTGGTGGATATTTGTAAAGAAATGGGCGTCAAGACGGCGGCCGTCATCCACCATACCGACCTGCACGGCATTGAGTTTGCCGCTACGGTGGTGCCGCAGCTGGCGGTTTCCGGAATTGATGTGGTCCTTTACAAAAGCTATCCCCTGGGTGCCAAAGATCTGTCTCCGCTGCTGAAAAAGGTTAAAGCTGAAAATGCCGATGCTTTCATTGCCTTTTCGTATCCGCCGGGGACTTTTCTCATTACCGGGCAGGCCAAGGCCATCGGCTTGAACCCCAAACTCTTTTATGCCACCGTTGGTGTGGCCTATCCCGATTTCAGAGATATGTTCGGGGCAAAGACCGTGGAAGGAATCATGGGCGCCGGGGTCTGGAACCCCAACATCCCCGTTGCCGGAGCGCGTGATTGGTACAATGCCTATGTCAAACGATGGGGGGTGGAACCCGATCGCTGGGGGACCGCTGGGGGCTATGCCACAGGCCAGATCATGCAAAAGGCCATTGAGATGGCGGGGACACTTGACGGATCAAAAGTCAGAGATATCATCGCCAGTGAAACGTTTGATACCGTTCTCGGCCCTCTGAAATTTGTGGACCAGTTCAACACCTATTATCCCGGCCATGTCGGCCAGTGGCAGAATGGAGAATTCGAGGTGGTGGACAAGGCGACCCGGACGGCGAAACCGATTTATCCGAAGCCCGTCTGGCAGTAAGCAAATTGTTTAGAAACGATAAAACACCCCCCGTGAAGCATTATCTTTAGGAAGGGTGTTGGACAGTTCGCGCATGCAGGCTGCCCGGAAAAAATTGCCGTGGAGATGAAGATCACATCAACAACCGAAAATTGGATCGCCCCGGGCAGCCTGCATGCTTCTTCCGGCGTTGTATAGAAAGGTCTCAGTGTGTTTGCAGTCATCTTAGATGTTGCCATTAATGGTTTTATTACCGGTGGTATCTATTCCCTGATCGCCGTGGGACTCAGCCTTCAGTACGGTGTGGGCCGCGTACTGAATGTTTCGCACGGCGAGTTCATCATGATCGGCGCTTTTGCGACATACTCGCTGTACACGGTTTTTGGCATCAGCCCGCTTGTTTCTCTGGTAATTTGCGGACCGGCGCTGTTCATTGTCGGCTTTCTCATCCACAGGACGCTCTTTCAATATCTTAGAAACAAAGCAGAGTCCATCGGCGTCTTTATCGACAACTCACTCCTGGCCTCTTTCGGCCTGCTCTTCATTATTCAAAACCTGGCGTTGTTAATATGGAAAGCCGACATTCGGGGATACTCCTATCTGGACTTCTCAGTTAACATCCTTGGCGCCATATTTGCGGCAAATCGATTGTTAGCCCTGTTCTTTGCCGTCGTCATCAGCCTGACCTTTTATATTTTTCTAACCCGTTCACGATTGGGGAAAGCGATCCGGGCATCTGCCGAGGATCCGGTGACCGCCCAGGCTATGGGGGTTAACATCCACCGGGTATTGGGTATATGCTTTGGCCTGGGTGCATTGATGGCCGGTTTTGCGGGCGTATTGATCAGCATGATTTATGAAATGCAGCCCACAATGGGTCTTGAATACACCATCATCGCCATCATCGTCGTCGTCCTCGGTGGATTGGGAAGCATCACGGGCAGCTTAATCGGCGGTTTTATCCTGGGACTTATCGGCAGCATTGTAACCTACGTGGATCCGGGGCTGTCGCTGATCGCCTACTATGTAATTTTCATGCTCCTGCTTCTGGTTAAACCGACCGGTATTTTTGGAAAATAGCAAAATGGATCGTATCAGCGCCACATATAGAAAATCCTTGATAACAGGCCTGCTTCTATTCATCGCCCTGCTTCTATTTGCATTTGCACCGCTTTATGTTCAACCCTATCTCATCATATTATTGTCCACTATTTTTATGAATATCGTCCTGACACTCAGTTGGACCATCTTCAGCGGCCCCACCCGCTATATCTCGCTTGGCTCGGCAGCCTTCTTCGGCATCGGCGTCTATGTATCGGCTTTGGTTGGAGAAACATTAGCTCTGCCGGCCGTTGTCGCTGTCGGCGGTATCGTCAGCTTCATGTTTGCTTTTTTCATCGGCCTGCTGACACTCAGGCTGAAGGGCACGTATTTCATCATATTCACCTTCGGGATCAGCGAACTCATCAAATATTCACTCCTGTGGTGGGAGGCGAACATGACCGGCACGGTCGGCAGATGGGTTTTCAGTGTAGACAACACCATGGTGTATTATGTCATGCTGGTTATTTTCGTCCTGACACTGCTGACCGCCTTTATTGTCAAACGCTCAAAGTTCGGCATGGCTCTGCAAAGCATCGGTGAAAATGAAGAGGCGGCCGTACACATCGGAATCAATGTCGTTCTTTTAAAGACAACTACTTTTGCCATCAGCGCCTTTTTCATGGGCGCCGCCGGATCGATCATGGCAACACGATGGACCTATATCGACCCGCACATTGCCTTTAATACCCTTTTTTCATTCATGCCGGTTTTAATGGCTATTTTCGGAGGCATCGGTGCCCTTTACGGCCCCATCCTGGGGGCCGGTATTTTTTCCGTTTTGGAAGAGGTGCTGATAACCAAATTCCCTTATTACTATATGCTCATTTTCGGTGTTATCTTAATCACCATGATTATGTTTCTGCCCACTGGATTGGTCGGATTGATTCAAAAATGGATTGGATCCATTAAAAAAAATAAAAACGGGTAGGTCTCGGAAGGATAATATGCCTCTGCTTGAAGGAGAAAATGTCACCAAAAGCTTTGGGGGTCTTACGGCGGCATATGATGTTGATTTCCATGTCGACCAAAATGAAATTGTCGGTCTCATTGGTCCCAACGGCGCAGGCAAATCAACCCTTTTCAACCTGATTTCCGGCGCCCTTGATCTTAGCTCCGGCGTAACGCGATTCAAAGGCAACGACATCACCGCTTTGAAACCCAATCAAATCTGCAGGCTGGGGATCGCCAGAACCTTTCAATTGATCAAGCTTTTTGCGAACATGACGGTTCTTGAAAACGTCATGCTGGCATCTTTGTTCGGCAAGTCAAAGGGTATCGCCAAAGCGGAAGCTATAAAGGAATCCCTAGGGCTACTGGAATTTGTCGGGTTATCTGCGGTTAAAGATGCACCCGCCAAAGAATTGACCATGGCCAATCAGAAGTGGCTTGAAGTGGCTAGAGGGTTGGCCACTAAGCCTGAGCTGCTGCTGCTCGATGAGCTTATGGCCGGCTTGAACTCCGCTGAAGTGACACAGGCCATGGATCTGGTTAAACGGATCCGGGATAAAGGGATTACCATTTTTATGATCGAACACGTGATGAAAGCCATCATGAGCGTCTGCGATCGCATTATCGTTCTCGATCACGGCGTCAAAATTGCCGAAGGATTACCGGCGGAAATCGCCGCCGATAGAAAAGTAATTGAAATTTACCTGGGGGAGTAGTCTTATGCTGACTGTGAGCGATTTGAATACCTTTTATGGCAAGACCCAGGCCATATGGGGAGCTTCCTTGAAAATCGAGGCTAACGAAATCATCGCCCTGGTCGGTGCCAACGAAGCGGGCAAGACCACGATGCTGAACACGATTGCCGGTTTTTTGCATCCGGCGTCCGGCCGGGTGGATTTTCTCGGCCGGCGTATTGACGGCCTCTCCCCGCATATCATTGCAGAAATCGGTATTTCCCAGGTGCCCGAAGGAGGAAAACCGTTTACTGAAATGACGGTTCGTGAAAACCTGGAGATGGGTGCGTATCCCAGCCAGGCCTGGAAACACAGAGAAGAAAGACTTGAGGAGGTTTATCAGGCCTTCCCTTTTTTAAAAGCGAGAGAAAAGCAATTGGCCAGATCATTGAGCGGGGGTGAGCGTCAACTGCTGGCCATGGGGCGGTGTTTAATGGCTAAGCCCAAACTGTGCATGTTTGATGAGCCATCCTACGGACTGGCGCCCATCATGGTTAAAGAACTTTTCAAATCTATTGCTGCCATGAATGAGCAGGGCATTACCATCCTGCTTGTTGAGCAGAACATCCGGCATGCCCTGGAAATCGCTGATCGCGCCTATTTGCTGGAAAACGGCCGGATTACCATGGAAGGCGCCCCGGATTCGTTTCTCCAGAATGATCATGTCAAAAAGGCTTACCTGGGGCTGTAAGCTTCAAAAACCTTGATAATACGAAGTATGGTTTCGTTTACCGGTGTCGGAACGTGAAATTTTTCTCCCATGGAAACCACCTTCCCGGCAAATATTTCCACTTCGGTTTTTCTGCCGGCCTCAATGTCCTGAAGCATGGAGGTTTTTCCATCAGGTGACAGAGTGGAAAGAATCCGGCACCAATCATCCAGGTCTTTTAAGGTTAAACCGATACTATTTTTTTGAGCCAATTCAATGGCTTCCTGCATCAACGCCTTCATCAATGCCAGAGCATCCGGCGAGGTTTGAAATATGCCGTAGGGGGATCGCAGCACGGCCGAAGCCTGATTGATGCCCACATTGATCATGAATTTCCACCACATCACGCGCACCATATCGCCCGATATCTCGTTTGGAATCTCGGCTTGATCGAGAGCTGCCTTCAGGCGATGCAATCGATGATCCCTGCCGTCATGCGGCAACACGCCGAAAATGATCTTGCCGCGGTTGACATGCTGAAAACGGTTTTCTTCCCGAACCGCATCGATGCCAACGGCAATGGCATAGACCATCTTGTCCAAACCGCAGGCCGCACCGACCATCTCCTCACTCTCAAGACCGTTCATCACCGAAAGAATGATGGTGTCCTCGCCGACCAGCGCCTTGATATCCTGAAGCGCATCGCTCAAATGGTGGTGTTTCAGGGCAACGATAACAAGATGCGCCGGTTCTTTCACTTTATCCGGATGAATGACCGGAACAACATATTGTTTTCCGTTAACAGTCAGGGTATCCCGGGCAAGCCGCTGAAATCGCTCACCGCGCGCCACAAATGATATTGAAAAGCCCTTGACGTCGGAAAACATGGCGGCATAGGCAGCCCCCATGGCGCCGGCCCCCATGATCGCTATCTTTTGGATTTTCATATTACACGGACCTCCACCGCCGCCCCGCCAATTATCGGACAACAGATTGACTCCTAAAGTGAGCGTTTCAAATTTTAAGAATATTGAATTGGGAAATATTGCTGCACCATGGTTTCACAAAAACTTGGGTGCGGTCAAGTTAAGGCCCTTGCCGGGCAATGTCATCAGCGTTGACGTGCCATGGGCTATCAGTTCTCCTTTCTCATCCATTACACTTGATTCGGCATAGCTGATGGAATTTCCCGATCGGATGGCGCGGCCTTCGGCTGTCAGGAGACCGCTGTCCACCGGCCTCAGATAATTCAGCTTAAGATCGATATTCACCAACCCGGCATCTTCCGGCACTCTCATAAAAACAGACCAGAATGTCGCCGTGTCAATCAGGGTGGCCAGCACGCCGCCATGAACGATGCCGTAAGGCTGCAGATGGCAACGGCCTATTTGAAGCGTGATCACGGCCCGGTCCAATGCAATGGATGAAAGCCTCATGGACATGTGATCCGGGAAGGGGCTGGTGTTGACGATGTTGATCAACTCACGGATATATTCAGGATCCGGTTTTAAGCTGCCCACGGTTTTTCCTTCACTTAATTTTGACAGGTTTGCACAAAGTCTCGAAATCGTCATGCCGGAGTTGATCCGGCATCCAGAAGTTATTGAATTTACTGAATTCCGGCTTTCGCCGTAATGACGGAATAAGGGCAAAACTGACTTTTTACGATTTCATCAATTTTGTTTCTCAATAGATGCCAACCAGGTGAACATAAAGCCGCTTTGCATCATTTGTCAACACCGCTTCTGATATGCCGGTTGCTAATGTATAATTGGATTTAAGAGAATTATGCCAAAATTCGATTAAACTGCCATTGCAGGGATGTCATCAGCAATGGTATCTATAACCATTCAATTGATAATTGACAATTCGAACAGCCCATGTCGATGATATCGGCAGCAGGATGATTTTTTTGATTGTCAATTATCAACCTATACCTTTAAGATAAGGACACGGTCTTCAGCACATTGGGAAAAACTCTCATGCAAACAAGGCAATCAGGAAATCATACCCCATGATGTTATTTACACAATCCATCCTCCATGCAATGGAAAGCAGGAATAACCAAAAAGCCATTACCTTTTTCCGTGGCGATACAATCGAAACCGAGTTGACCTTTGGACAGCTGCGTGAACATGCGGATAATGTCGCATGTTATCTGTCCACGCTCGGCATCTCCAAAGGAGATCGGGTCATTCTTTTTTTGCTAAAGTCCTTGATGTTTATTACGATGCATCTGGCCATTCAACAATTGGGCGCTGTCTCCGTTCCGTTGAATCCAGGCTTTAAGCAAAGAGAGATGCAGTATCTCCTCAAAGACGCAGCACCGAAAGTAATCATCGCAGAGCCGGAAAAAACAGCGTTTATACGTGATATCGATCCGGATGCGGAGCTTCTCGAAATATCAACCCAGACGCCCTATCAGACACATCGCTTTCTCCATGAAAAAAAATCGGAATACAGCATGCCCGAGCTTTTCCCGGATGACCCCGCCCTCATCATTTACACCTCAGGCACCACGGGTGACCCCAAAGGAGCAATTCTCACACAAAACAACCTGATGCATGACGCCGCGAACATCATCCACATCTGGGAAATATCTCCAAATGACGTTATCTGCCATGCCCTGCCGCTCTTTCATGTTCACGGGCTCTGTTTTGCGCTGCATACCGCGCTGTTGAGCGGTGCGCATGTTTGCATGCTCGACCGGTTCGATCCGAAGTTGGCCTTGGCCATGCTGTCCTCCAAGGACCCCGGCACTGCCTGTAACGTTTTCATGGCGGTTCCGGCCATGTACACAAAAATCATGGATGAAATGGGGAATCAACCCGCAGATTTCAAACACATCCGCTTCCTTGCATCGGGATCGGCGCCTTTGCTGGAGCAAGAATTTGCGCGCATGCAAACCCTGTTTGGCATAGAGCCGGTTGAGCGTGAAGGAATGTCAGAAACCGGCATGAATTTCTCCAATCCTTTAAAAGGCCGGAGAAAGCCGGGTTCCATTGGAAAGCCCCTGCCTGGGTTAGCGGTGCGTATTGTGGATCCAGAGACATTTAAAGACGTCGCCTTGGGTCAAATCGGTGAAATCTGGCTGAAAGGACCCGGTATCACCCCCGGGTATTGGCAACAACCGGCAGAGACCCGAAAAGCATTTGCGTCCGGCTGGTTTCGTACCGGGGATCTGGGGAAGGTCGATGAAGACGGCTACTATTTTCTCACCGATCGTATTAAACACATCATTATCACAGGCGGCGAAAACGTATCAGCCAAAGAAGTTGAAATTGTTATCAATCAAATGGATCATATCCTTGAATCATCCGTGGTTGGCATACCCGATGAAAAATGGGGAGAAAAAGTCGTGGCGGCCGTTGTAACCCGTTCTGCAGCCGATGTGGATGCCGAATGGATTATAGCCTTTTGCAAAGAGCGCCTGCATGACTGGAAATGCCCGAAACAGATTCGATTTATTGATAAACTGCCCAGGAACACCATGGGAAAGGTCCTGAAGGAGGCGGTCAAGGAACTGTTTATTTCCTAAATCTTGCACGAGTCGGAGGCTTTCATTTTTCCGCAAAGTGGAAAATGAAAAGGAGACGGCACGTCTCCGTAGAATTCAGTTCGGAACCGCGTGCCTAACACGCGGTTTGTAAAACAATCAATATTTAGTATATCATTTGACATTTCAGTCAATATTTAGTATATTATGAGAGAAAATAGACTTCAATCTAGGGGCGGAAGATAAGGGTGCAGCATGATTCGGTTGATATCTGAGCGCAGAGATTTCAAAGAAAAAGAATATCTTTATAGTTTTTTTACACAAATCAAGATGCTTATTATCATGTCAAAAGCTTTTTTGGGAGGCTACCCTCTTGAGCCGAACCGCTTAGAAGAAATCATCAGCTCCGCCGAACACGTCATTAAAGGTTGTGTGGAATGGAAAGGTCGCCTCAACAACTTCAGAGCCATGGCCGAGTCCGAAGACACGTTCAAATTTGATCATATTTTCTATCAAAGAGTCAAACTCCTGGCGACCATGGCCAAATCATTTGCAGAAGGAAATCCCATGGGCCATTACCGAAAAATGGCGCTTGAAAATAACATCAATGATCTTTGTGAAATGCTGAAATATGTCCCTCAAAAATCCGATTATGAGAAAATGAATGTGGCATAAATTTTCATGCCCTCCCGAGCATAAAGAAGCATGAAACAACGTTTAATATTGAAATGCAATAGCTGGCGTTAAAAAAAGACATGAAAATTTATTTTAAAAACAGTACATATACAAAAGCTGTTCTTAGAGCCGACGGGTGATCCTTTTTTCGATCGTGAAAAGGATTATTCGCCGGCCATAACGTCAACATTGGTTCTAATGAATTGATACATTGGAGGGCGCCATGGATAATTTAGACGCCAAAAGGAAACACTCAAGGCGAGATTACCATGCGGATGTCATGTTTTCCATCGATTACAATGCATACTTTGGGGAAATCAAGGATATCAGCCTGGGCGGCGCTTTTGTTTCCCTCGACAACCTGCCCACTGTGGAACCGGATGATGAAATTCACCTTACCATACCCTATGCATTCCAAAAAAAAGAAATTACATTGAAAGGCAGAGTTACGCGTTATGCTGAAAACGGCATCGGCATAGAATTTTTCTAGCATCCCACACCTCCGCACACCGTAACACACCTCAGCATCGACCTTAACTCAATTATGCGCCTTAGAAATCGTCTCAAAAATAGGATTTTGGTTCAAGATCAAGGCGGGATCTCGTTTCAATCCAAAGGAATGCTGTAGTATTTTGAGGAGTTGAACCGAGAGCCCAACACAGAGATGTGGCCAAAAGACATTTTTGAGATGATTTCTAAAAAAATGGCCTCTACTGGGTCATGTAGAGGCCATTGTGGTGAAAGGAAAACTTCAAAGAAGGTCAGAATAGAGGCTTCTCCTGACTTTTAATATACTACATTGTAGTATATTGTCAACCCATGAATGTCATTTAAAACTTTATATTGATGACGATCTTAGCTCATGCTATTCTTTTTCAACCGATTTTCATCGATATCCAAGGAGACTTCATGAACCAATGGCACAAAACAGGATGTGTATTGTGTGCCCAGAGGGCTCGGCTTAATTTTACTGTTGGAAAGTCTTTTTAGTGTCAATAAACCTTGGAATCAGGAATAGAGGAGACAAAAGATAGGAGACAGAATACAGGAGTTCAACAAAAAAACACGCAACATGCAAAATCCAAATCGGATGTGGTTTCAATCCTGCATATCTTAATTATTGTCGTTGAAACCAAAGGCGAATACTTCATTCTGTATTCTTATCGACTCTTTTTACGGCATAGCCTATTATCTATGAACTGATTCACAAGAACAATTTTTCAATGCTTAAAAAAAAGGAGAAGCCCATGGTCGATATCAGCAAGGAAATTTTTGACATTGTCAACAAACCCGGCCGCATAGGGATTTTGGGCACGGCCGATAAAAACGGGCAGCCCAATGTGGCCTACTTTGGAAGCTTGCGGCTGATGGGAGACAACCGTGTTACACTCGGCATGTCCAATAATCGAAGCCTGAAAAACCTTAAAGAAAATCCGCTGGCTGTGTTGTTCTGCGTAACGGAAAGCCCGGTAAATGTTAATACCGTCGGTATCCGCCTGTATCTGAAATTGAAAGAAATACAGGAAGCGGGACCCTTTTTTGATGCCATCAAAGGCGCCATATTGAAACATGCCGGAGAAAATGCCGTGAAAATGATCGTGGCCGCCGTGTCATTTGAAGTGACTGAAATCCGCAACCTGATGGATTTTCGGGGCAAGTAAATACAGTGACACGTGATGAGAAGACTATCCGTTCGCTCATCACTCAATGTTGTTGACCTTATGTTGCAGCGTAGAGATTCAGAGGCTGTCCCACAACCCGCAAAAGCAGGGTTAAAACCCTGCACTAAAGAAGGACGTCATGGGGCAGTAAATGATAAACTGTTAACAATCAGCATGTTGCCACAATGTAGTGCAGGGCTTTAGCCCTGCTGTAATGGCTCGTAAAGGCATATAAATGGTTATGAGACAGCCTGTTCAGCTCTGCCCGTGCATCGTTTTGGCAGGTCTGAAGACCTGCGCTACGTTATGTGGAACGACGTACCACCTTAATTTAATGACATTAACTCATAACTCACAACTACTATGTTTTTAAAGAAAAAAGCAGAATGGAAAACCCGAGTAGTAATGCCGGAGCAGGTAATGGCGCACATCGAGCCCGGCATGAGCATCTATATCGGAACGGGTGTGGGTGAACCCCGGACCCTCGTAAAACATCTCATGTCCTCCAACGCCGCCAATCTCAAGGACCTCGAGCTCATTCAGCTCGTCAGCCTCGGGGACGCCATCTCCGTGGATGCACTCAACACCAATGCCTACCGGTTGAAAACCTTCTATTCCGGGTGGGTTGCCAGCGAAGCCATCACCGCCGGCCAGGTGGATCTGATACCCAGCAGCTTTTCCAGAATCCCCCGGCTGATGGAATCCGGTCGAATTCACATCGACGTGGCATTTATTCAAATCACGCCGCCCGACGATGCCGGCTACTGCAGCATGGGTGTGGCAGTGGATGTCGGCCGGTTTGCCATGAAAAAAGCCGCCATCGTGGTGGGTGAGATCAATGAACACATTCCCGTCACAATGGGTGATACATTTGTACCCCTGGCTGATTTTGATTATGTTGTCCGGGCCACTGAGAAACCCATCTACTTTGATCGCTGGCCGGTTGACGACATTTTTGACCGGATCGCAGCCAATGTTGCATCCGTCATAGAAGACGGCAGCTGTCTCGCGTATTCCATCGGACCGTTATTCGAAGCCTTGACCCGATATCTGAAGCATAAAAAGAATCTTGGCATCCACACCCCTTTTTTTACAGACGCATTAATGGAGCTTGTAAAAAGCGGAGCTGTTACTAACCGCAACAAGGCTGTTTTTCGAGGAAAATCATCGACCAGCTATGCATTCGGCACACCTGAGCTCATGCGATGGCTCCATCGAAACCCTCTGGTGGAATTTCAGGGACTCGACAAAGTCTTCACGCCGGCCACCATCGGTCTCAATTCCCGGTTTGTAGCGATTCTGCCGGCGCGCAAAGCCGATCTTTCAGGCAATATTGCGCTGCATTTCGGCAAAGGAAATGTGACAGCAGGTCCGGGTGATGTCGTAGACCTTTTTCGCGGTGCCGAACTGTCTCAGGGGGGTATCACTATCTTTGCGTTGCCCAGCCGTAATCGCAATCAACAGCCCAACATTCTGATATCCGTTGAAGATTTCCCGAATCAATTCAGCGTCCGTGAATCCGTGGATATGGTGATCACCGAATACGGCGTTGCAAGCCTGAGCGGAAGAACGGTCCGGGAAAGGGCCCAGGCATTGATCGATATTGCCCATCCGGATGACCGCGAAACGCTCGTAGAACAAGCCAAACAGCTGAAAATATTGTATAAAGATCAGATTTTTTTGAAAGAATCCACCCATCTCTATCCTGCAGAAATCAGCAGCCAGCATATCTTCAAAGGAGATGTTATGGTCCGGTTCCGGGCCATCAAGCCGTCCGACGAAGAAGAAATGCGCCGCCTCTTTTATCGATTCTCGGATGAATCCGTGTATTATCGCTATTTTACCCCCATCAAAACCATGCCCCATGCCAAGATGCAGGCATACGTCAATGTCGATTTCAGCCAGGCCTTGTCGATTGTGGGGCTGGTGGGGGAACCGGGCCGGGGCCACATCATCGCCGAAGCCAGATTCCAGAAAGATGTTCAACGCCCTTATGCGGATATGGCCTTTGTGGTGGACGAAGCCTATCAGGGAATCGGCATTGCCACCTATCTCTATCGGATGCTGACCCGGCTGGCCAAAGACCGGGGTATTATAGGACTTACCGCCGATGTGCTTGCCAGCAATAAAGGCATGATGAAGGTTTTTGAAAAAGGAAGCGCAACCGTCAACGCTAAGCTGGAAGCGGGAGTGTATCATTTGACCATTCCGTTTCAGGCTGAAGGAAAGCAGTGATGAGTGAAGCGTAATGAGTGATTAAACAAAAAAGGATGGTTTGACGGGGTAAAAATTTCATTGGGTGAACAAAAGTGCACGAACGAGAAGACCATATAAAAATCGATATAATGCCTTCTTGGGCGTTGAAAGTTGAACGTTGGATGTTTATCTTTTCAAACCCTGTTATCAATACGAAATCAGGCTGGTGATGATGTTTGAAAGCGGACTGACAACCACGCCGCCCTTCACCGGATAGCTCTCTTTAACTGGAGCAACAATGTGTGCTTCATCAGGGACGATATCATCCAATGCATGCCAGAACCCTTTTGAAACTTTGGGAACTGTTGATGATTTCAACTCGAAAGCCAGTGTGCGGCGACCTCTTCGCAAAACAAGATCAATCTCAGCGCCCGCCTGAGTCCTATAAAATGAGGGCTCAAAATTATCAGCAACCGCCAGGATGTTCTCCATGGCGAATCCTTCAAAAGACGCTCCCAAAACCGGATGGGAGAGCAGGTCATCGTGGGTTCGAATGTCAAGCAAGGTGTGAAGAATTCCGCTGTCGCGGATATATACCTTGGGAGACTTGATAAGCCGTTTTTTCAAATTAGCAGCATCGGGCATCAGTACGCGCAGCATGAAAGTCTGTTCCAGGATGTCCATATATGAGCGAATCGTATGAGAGCTTACCCCCATTGAGCCGGCAAGTTTTGACGCGTTTAACAGGGTACCGTGAACATGAGCACACATTTTCCAAAAGCGCCCGAGCGTGGCCGGTGTCATACGAAATCCTAACATCCTGATATCCCGTTCAAGGAATGTGCGTATGAAGTCAAGCCGCCAATCAAAGCTGACATGGATATCCGGAGCGAGAAAGCTTCTTGGGAATCCACCTCTCAGCCAGAGTTCCCTTAAGTTGTCCTTTTTTTCATCCTCGATCTCTGGAAGCAAAAACGGGGTTAAATCAAGGTAGGCAATGCGTCCAGCAAGGGATTCCGAGCTTTGGCGAAGCAAATCACGCGAAGCTGAACCAAGGATTAGAAACTGGCCATTTCTGTCTCGTCTGTCTATCACGCTTCGAAGCGTAATAAACAGCTCAGGCGCTCGCTGGATCTCGTCGAGGCACACCAGATCTTCCTTATGAAGGCTGAAAAATGCAAGCGGATCATCAAGCTTTGCCAAATCAGCAGGATTTTCCAGATCCAGGTAAACGGATTGCCCCACCTCTTTAACAATGTGATTTGCCAGGGTTGTTTTGCCGCACTGGCGGGGGCCCAGAATTGCTACGGCCGGATTGTTTTGCAAGCGGCTTTTTACGGTTGCTGAGAGATATCGGTCTATTTTTCCTTGCATATCTGAAGTCTATATTCAAATATGCAAGGAAAGTCAATAAAAAACCACTGGATGCCGGATCAGTCTCCTGGCCCTGAATCAACTCTCGGGCAGGCTCTGATCCGGGTCCGGCATGGCGGCAACAGTCTTTTATTAGGCGGATCAACATAAAAATCGATAGAATACCTTCTTGGACGGTGAAAATTGAGCGTCAATGCCGTTAACTTAATGATGTAGCGCCGATCTTCAGCTCTGTCAGGGGCGTTCTGAATTTGTATTAGCGTTGGTGGTTTGAAAATGTTTTCTTAGTCGTTTGTATTTTCTTACCAAAGATTAAAAATAAAAGCTTTTCTTCCATTTTCTCTTCTTCATTTTTTCCCATCTTATTCCCTATTACAATCGTTGCATTTTTTTCTTAACATTGACCTAAGGAGGCGCGAGGCCAATGGGAATGTTTCAGAGGAAAAAGTGCTGTCATTGTAAAGTGTTATTCCGTCCGGATGTACGCAATGCCGGGCGCCAGAGATATTGTAGAAAATCCGAGTGCCGCAAGGCCAGTAAGACCGCCAGTCAAAGGCGTTGGCTACAGAAACCAGAGAACCGGGACTACTTTCGGGGGTCAGAAAATGTCGAGCGGGTTCAGCAGTGGCGAAAGGCCCATCCGGGGTACTGGCGCCGCAAAGCCAGGCCAGCAGAAAATGCGTTACAAGATCTCTTAAATCCGCAACATGGCGAAAACAATAGCGATTCCCTCAAATTTGAAAAAGATGCGTTACAAGATCTCTTAATAAAACAACCTTTTGTTTTAATTGGATTAATCTCTAATTTTACCGGATCTGCGTTACAAGATGACATCGTCAATACTGTCCGTCGTATGCAACAATTGGGGCTGGATATTGTTAACCATACACCCCAAATAAAAGGAGGACAGCATGATGAAAAAGGTTCCTATTCTTGCCGATCGTATCCGAAAGGTCCCCAGCCACTTCAGCTGGGTCGATCATCGGCTGGTCCGTGACCGGCATATCGATGGCTGCAGTCACGCGGCTTCGGCCCTTTATCTGTTTTTAGTTACCGTTGGGGATGCCAAAGGGCTCAGTTATTACGCAGATGCCACCATTAGCAAAAGGCTATCTATGGATCAGCAGGTCCTTGACGAGGCTCGGAACAATCTGATCCGCATCGGCCTGATTGCCTGGCGAAGACCACTCTACCAGGTGCTGGCATTGGATATGGGAAGAAGAGAAATATTGGCTCCGCGCAACGTCATGGACACCCCGATGGCTTTGAGCGAACTCCTCAACATGGCAAGGGAGGGTGCATCATGATTGACTATGAAACCTTTTTGAAAATCAAAACCTGCCATGAGTACCACCGGCTTAGCTGTGGCCAGATCTCGCGAGAGCTCAATCTTGATTACCGGACCGTTGAAAAATGGCTCAAGGAACAACGCTATCAGCCACGAAAACAGTCGCAGCACACCAGCAAGCTGGATCCATTCAAAAAAGATATCGTTCGTTGGTTGGAAATGTATCCCTACACAGCAGCCCAGATCTACCAGCGCTTAAAGGAAAATGGTTTTGACGGCGGCTACACCATCGTCAAGGATTATGTCCGTAAAGTCAGACCTAAAAAAATCAAGGCGTTTTTAAAGCTCACTTTTGCTCCGGGGGAATGCGCCCAGGTGGATTGGGGCTCATATGGTACCGTGGCGGTCGGAGATACCCAGCGCAGGCTCAGCTTTTTTGTCATGGTGCTGTGCTACAGCCGCATGATGTATGTTGAGTTTACCGTCAGCCAGACCATGGAACACTTTCTTGGCTGCCATCAAAATGCCTTTGATCGATTTGGCGCGGTTCCCAAAAAGGTTATGGTCGACAATCTCAAATCAGCGATTTTAAAACGGACCGTCGGCAAAGATCCGGTGTTCAACCCCAAATACCTTGATTTTGCCAATCACCACGGCTTCACCATCGTGCCTTGTGCAGTGGGTAAAGGTAACGAAAAGGGCCGTGTGGAATCCGGCGTGGGCTATGTTAAAAAAAATCTTCTGGCCGGCTTAAAAATTACCGATTTCAGTGTCCTTGCACCTGCCGCCAGCGAATGGCTCGATACGGTTGCCAATGTTCGCAATCATGGCGAAACCGGTAAAAAGCCGGTGGATATGTTCGGCCAGGAACAAAGATGCATGCTCCCCTTGCCGCCTTTCCCTTATGATATTGCCACCATCTCCCAGGTCAGGGCCTCCAGGCAATTTCGTGTCACCCTGGACGCCAACCGGTACAGCGTACCCGCCGAATATGCCGGGGCCGAACTTACGTTGAAAACCTATCCGGACAGGATCTGTATCTACCATCAGGATAAGCTGGTTGCGCGGCATGTCCGCTGTTATGATCGGCGAAAAGATTTTGAGCTGCCTGATCATCCCAAAGCCCTTCTGGCACAGCGTAAAAAGGCTCAGGATCAGAAAATCTTCATGCGCTTTCTTACATTGTCTCCTAAATCTGATGCGTATTATCATAAGCTCGAACAGCACCGCATGAACCCGTTGCACCACATCCGCCAAATTGTCGCCTTGAGCGAAATTTACGGTGATGAACCCGTGAAAAGGGCCATGGAAGATGCGTTTGTCTTCCAAGCCTTTTCTTGCGAATACATCGCGAATCTGCTGGAACAGCGTGCACGAAAGCGCCCCGAGCCAGGCGTACTATACCTCACACGCAGGCAGGACCTGCTAGACCTTACCATCGAGCAACCTGATATGACCATCTACAATAAATCGCTAAAGGAGACTACAGATGACGACCACCGATGAAAAACAATCCCAGCTTGTCAATCTGCTCAATTATCTCAAGCTGCCTTATATCCGAGAAAATTATGAATCACTGGCAAAACAGGCCGCACAAAAACAATGGGTCCATGTGCAGTATTTATCCGAACTGATCACCGCGGAAGCCGACTGCCGCCGTGACCGCGCTACCAGGCGCCGCATTCAATCCGCACGCTTTCCCCAAATCAAAACCCTTGAGCAGTTCAGGTGGTCCTGGCCCAAAAAAATAAACCAGCTTCAGGTCAAAAACCTGTTCAGACTCAACTTCATCGAAGAAAAAAGCAATGTCATTTTTCTCGGCAGCGTCGGTTTAGGTAAAACACATCTGGCCACAGCTCTTGGATACCAGGCTTGCCTGAAAGGACATACCGTGCTCTTTTGTTCAGCGGTTGATACCATCAACAACCTGGCCGCAGCACAATCCGCCGGACGTCTGAAGCAGGAACTGAAAAAGTATCACAAGCCAGCTCTCCTTATATTGGACGAGCTCGGCTACTTGCCCATCGATAAAACCGGGGCTGATCTGCTCTTCCAGATCATCAGCCATCGCTATGAACAGGGGTCTTTGATCATTACCACCAACCGGGTGTTCAAAGACTGGCCCGAAATCTTTAACAATGATAGTACGCTGACTTCAGCACTGCTTGATCGCTTGCTACATCATACTGAAACCATACTGATTGAAGGAAAAAGCTACCGTATGAAGGAGGTGATCGAAAACTGATATAAACGGCCTCGCGCCGGAAGTAAAATGCCTCCGGCGCCGCTTTCTTTTATCCTGGAAAACAACGCATTTTTAAACCGCCGCTTTTATAACATTTTTGCGCCGCCGCTAACATCTACGGTCTCGCCTTGTCCATTGGCTCCGGGAATCTCAAGACAAATAGCCCAATAACCACCTTCTGGAGCTTTTTC
>CAYTAQ010000036.1:0-24202 GCA_964435695.1 uncultured Desulfobacterales bacterium
TTGATATTTAGATTTTAAAGTCATCAAGAATAATTAGGAATATTGAAAAAATAAAAGCGATGGCTGACAGCGCTTTTTCGCCGCCTGATAAAAGGCTCATCCGTGTGAGCTTTTTCCCCGGCGGGTGTATCATAAACTCGACGCCGGTCTCCAGCGGGTTATCCGGATCAGTCAATACAAGCATGGCTGTCCCGCCTTCGAAGAGGCGCGGAAAGACTTCATTGAGTTTTTCATTGACGGCGTTGAGGGTTGTGGTGAATCGTTCTTGCGTTATCTTATTAATCTTCTTGATGACATGGTGAAGGTCTGCAATGGCCTTTTCAAGATCATTTCTTTGTTCGATGAGAAAGTCGTAACGGGTTTTCAACGCTTCATACTCATCAATCGCACTAAGGTTGACATCGCCGATTCTTGCCATTTTGCTCTTTAATTTTTCCAGCGCTTCCTCCATCTCCTGAATGGCGGCTGAATCATCCTGCATTGATTCTTGATACCTGCTTCTCAAAACTGCTACCGGCTGGTGAAATTGTTCTTCAAGGCGGTTGGCGATATTTTCCTGTTTGATGACGCGCTGCGATTGCTCCAGCTCAAGCAAACGGATCTTTTGAAGGATACGTTCCCGCTCATTGCGGATATCTGCAATCATGTCGTCATTTTTTTTCAGCTCTTCATCGATGGCAAGAAAATCCGCCTCATTTTCTTTCAGGTACTGGTCGAGCTGCTTAAGGCTTTCGTATAACGAAACAAGTTCCTGCTCGTAGATAGCAATTTTATCTTTTAAGGACGATTGCTTTTGCGTTTTGGCCGAAATGTCGCCGGAGAGCTGATCGAATCGTTTCAAGCCGTCCTGCCAGAAGTCTTTAAGGCGTTTCAACGTGTGGTCGCTGTTTTCCACACTTGCATTGAGAGATGTCAGTTTCAGCCTGTGGTTGACGATTTCCTGGTTTGCATTTTCCAATTCCAGACCGACGGCATTGATTTTATCGCTGGTTCGTCCGACTGCCTGCTGGGCCACGCGAACATGGTCTTCGATTTCTGCGATGGCTTGGTTGTACTTGTTTATTTCTTCATTGATATCATTTTCTTCCCCCACCAACTGTTCCTGCTCCAATTGAAGAATTTCCAAATGGCGCCGCGCATGTTTCAGCTCTTCAGAGACCCTGTAAACCAATTTTTCCTTTTCGATTTCTTCCTGCAATACATCGTTCTTTTCTTCGATATGTTTCTGCAGTGTATTTTCCAGCTTACGCACTTCAGCTTCCAGCAGCTGCTGGTTCGACCGGGATGATTCAAGCGCTTTGTCAAGGGATGCTGCCTGGTCGGCCAGTTGCTTCATTTCCTGCTTTTTGATCAATATGCCCGATAGCTTTTCTTTGCTGCCGCCGATAAAGATGCCCTGATGGGAAATTATATTACCGTCTTTGGTGACAATGGTCTGGAGTTTGCCGTTGGCATTGAATCGCTTAAGGGCTTCCGTCATGTTGTCGGATACCACAACATGTCCGAGAAGGGCTTTGGCAATATCTTCAAAACCGGCTTTTATGGAGATATGGTTCAGCAAAAGTACGGAGGGATCAGGCTTTTCCATGCCATGAGAGGACAGTTCCTTAACAGCGGGGACCGGTATAAATCCGCTACGTCCCGCTCCGCTTGTTTGAAGATAATCGATGGCTTCGATGCCTGCCTGTTGATTGCCGACGATAATGTACTGCAGGGATTCGCCAAGAACCGCCTCTACGGCGGTTTCATAGCTTGGTTCCGGCTCAAGGATGTCCGCCATCAATCCGATAATGTTTTTCGACAAACCGGCATGAGGCATCTTATCAGATTCCTGGCCAAGCTTCATAATGGATTGAACGCCATCCCGGTACCAGGCGTAGCTCTCAGCCATTTTTTTAAAGGTGGCGTATTGCGAGCGAATTTGATTTCGTTCCAATTCAATCCGCTGGGTGTCTTTGACCTGTTGGCCCAGAACGGCTATTTTTTCATTGAGCTGTTCTTCAAGGGCATGTGTTTGGTTGTTTAGAAGCGCAATCCTTTTTCTCAGCTGGGTGAGCTCGTCATTCAAGCGTGATACGTTTAATGCGGCCTTGTCGGTTTCTTTTTGTGCGATGATGATATCCTGATCAATTCTCTTTTGCCTGCGTCTCAGATTTTCTTTGTTGTCGGAAGCATTTTGATACGTGTTTTTGTTCCTCGCCTCCTGGGCGACCATATCCATGAGTCTTGTTTTGGCGTCTTCGAGCTGCTGATTCAAAACAAGCAACCGGTCTTTGATCTTCTGATATGCTTCATAGCTTTCATTGAGTTGGGATGCGACTGTTTTCTTTTCATGGAGCAAGGCGTGATTTTCTTCTTCAACCTGCTCAATTTCTTCAACGATAGCCGAATTTTTTTCTTCGAGGTCGGTTTTTGCGGATATCAGATCGCTTATTTCCTCTGACAGGCGCCGGATCTCGATACGGGAATGATTCAACTCCGTTTCCATGCGGTCTATTTTTCTTTGTGCGTCAAACTGTTGCGATTTCTGCTGGGAAATTTCCTGATTCTTTTTGGAACGCCTCAGTTTGATGGCTTCCACCGCCGCATCGACGCTTTGCAACTGCGTGTTCTGTTGAATGTCGATATCCTTATGCTGCCGCAACAACGTATCTGTTTCCTGTATCTTTTCGGCATAACCATCATAATGGTAAATTCCGACACGGATCATGAATTTTTTGGCGCGGTCTTTGTATTTTTTGTATCGTTCAGCCTTTCTCGCCTGGCGTTTGAGGCCCGTCATTTGACGGTCGACCTCCGTAATGATGTCGCTCACCCGCAACAGGTTTTGACGGGTTAAGGCAACCTTTTGCAGCGCTTCTTTTTTTCGATTCTTATAACGCGTAACCCCGGCGGCTTCTTCGATGAACAGGCGTCTTTCATCCGGGCCTGCATCGGTGATGGCGCCGATGTTGCCTTGCTGAATGATGGCATATGTTTTTGCGCCCATGCCGCTGCCCATAAATATATTATGGATATCTTTCAGACGGCAGGGCTGGCGATTGATAAAATAGGCGCTTTCACCGGATCGATACAGCCTTCGTGTTACATTGATTTCCGTAAAATCTTTCAATTCTACAGGAGCTGAGCCGTTATCGTTCAAAAGCGTCAGGGAGACTTCGGCCATATTCAGGGGGTGCTTGTTTTTGGCGCCTGAAAAAATGACATCTTCCATGGCCTTTCCCCGAAGCTGCTTGACGCTCTGCTCACCCATGACCCACCGCAGTGCATCAACGATATTGCTTTTACCGCAACCATTCGGACCGACCACGGCTGAAATACCCGTTGGAAATTCGATGGACGCTTTTTCTGGAAACGACTTAAAGCCTAATATTTCCAGTTTTTTAAGCTTCATGGAATTCGGTCTCCTTTTGTCCGTTAGCCCGTGGGCCGGTTTTGCCCGTGAGCCCGTTAACCGGTTCGCCCGTGGGCCCGTATGAATACCAAAATGTTTCCAAACAGTTTAATCAGAAAATTTATAGCAGGAAACCTGGAGCTTGTAAAGAAAAAACACAAGGGAGGGGGGTTTTAAATAATTGACATACAAGATATGGAATTCATTTGCGCTTCGCACGTAGCTAAACCCTCAGCTGTTGGTTCATAACCACCTAAAACTTAACACCTAAAACCTAAAACGGTTCTCATTACACGAAGCACATGACACCCGAAGGGCAAATGACACGCAGTAAATGACAGCGAAGCGTTTTAGAGTATCTGGCTTAAAAACAACTTGGTGCGATCATGCTCCGGATTCTTGAAGAAATGTTCCGGCGTGCCGACTTCGACAATGGCGCCTGCATCCATAAAAATGACGCGGTCGGCGACCTCTCTGGCGAAACCCATTTCGTGGGTTACCACCACCATGGTCATACCTTCTTTGGCCAGTGTTTTCATGACGTCCAGCACCTCTCCGATCATTTCAGGATCCAGGGCGGAGGTGGGCTCGTCAAAGAGCATGACCTTGGGATCCATGGCCAGTGCGCGCGCAATGGCGACACGTTGTTGCTGTCCGCCTGAAAGGTTGTCCGGATAGGCTTGAGATTTGTCGCCGATGCCGACCTTGTTTAAAAGGAACATGGTTTTTTCTTTGGCGTCTTCTTTGGATCGTTTTCGGACAACGCGCTGTGCCAGAACCACATTCTCAAATACATTTTTATGGGGGAAGAGATTAAAAGACTGAAATACCATGCCTACTTCGGCCCGGACTTTATTAATGTTTGTTTTGGGGTGCAGCACATCGATCCCATCGATGATGATATGGCCGGTGTCCGCCTTTTCGAGTCGATTCAGACACCTGAGAAAGGTACTCTTGCCGGAGCCGGAGGGACCGCAGACCACCACAACTTCACCGGGTTCAACTTTGCCGGATACATCCACCAGGGCTTTGACTTCATGGGGTACGTAAAAGGTTTTATAAATGTTTCGAACTTCAATCACTTGACTACGCTCCTCCTCTCAAGGTGTTGAACAAACATGGAAAGGGTAAAGGTTAACACCAGGTAAAGCAACGCCAGCACCAGATAAATTTCAAAGGGCTGCAGACTGGCGGTAACCCCCTCTCTGGCTGCTTTGGTTAATTCGCGAATGGCGATAATGCCCAGCAGAGAAGAGTCTTTAATCAGGCTGATAAATTGACCGGCCAGCGGAGGGAGGATGCGGCTCAGGGCCTGGGGGAGAATAATGTAACGCATGCACTGGGCGTAGGTCATGCCGAGAGAGCGCGCAGCCTCGGTTTGCCCGCGGTGTATGGACTGAATGCCGGCCCTTACGATTTCCGTCACGTAGGCGCCTGCAAAGCAGGCAAGGGAGGCCACGCCGTACCAGAAAGCCGACAGCCGCCCCAGCCCATTGGCGGCCAGAAGATCGTTGACGACGGTACCAATAACAAAATACCAGATCAGAATCTGTACCATCAGGGGGGAGCCGCGGATGATTTCCACATACACGATGGTGGCCCATTTGAAAGCCGGGTTGGAGGAAATTCGCGCCAGGCCGCCGGCAACACCGATGAGCACACCGAATATGGTTGCAAAAACACTGAGCTTCAAGGTGATCCACAGCCCGATCATCAAAAGACCGGGTTCCCATTTTTCGGTAGATCCCAGCACATCGTTAATGGATATGACTTCTCCCTCAACGATATTCACACCATCCAACGGGACTTCGTAGGATGCTGTTTCGCCATCATACCCTTTGACGGTGATAACGGCATTTTTGCCCTTGGCAAGGATGGATTCTACTTCGCCGTTGATTTCAGATGTGATGTCAACGATGTCCAGGTAGGCAAAATAAATGGGGATGCGATTCCAGCGCCACACGTATTCGATTTTCTGCGTCGCATAATAGAACAGGCCGGCGACAATGAGAACAAATGCGATGAAAATACTTACCCACAGGTTGTACCCGGGGGGCCTTATGATCGGTTGGTTTTTCCCTGATACATTCATGTCGGATTCTATGCTTCCTGAAAAAACAGGCCGGCCCCATCGCATGTGGATCTGACCGGCCTGTTAGGTCTCATCATGACGAAAAGAACGATGAATGGTTATTATTTCAATTCCCTTTCCCAGTCGGAACCGATGATCCACTTATTGTAGGCTTCTTCATAGAAGCCGTCGCCCCTGGATTGTCTCAGGAAATTGTTCAGGAAGTTGAGGAAATCCGGATCGCCTTTGTTGATGGCCCAGGCCAGCGGTTCATAGGTAAAGGGTTCGTTTAAGAATATCGTTTTCCCCCGGCCCTGACTGCCGTAAAGAAAGCCGCAGAAAGGCAGGTCATACACCATGGCATCTGCTTTCCCGTTGATGACTTCAAGACCTGCTTCGGCTTCCGATTCAAATCCTTTGTAGGTCGCTTTCGGAATGTACTTTTTAATGGCTTGTTCTCCGGTGGTTCCCATCCGCGATGTCAGGATGAATTTGGGATCATTGAGGTCTTTATACGTCAATACTTTTCCTTCGAGTTTTTTATTCAAAAGGATGGTCTGGCCGACCACGATGTATGGATCGGCGAAATTGATCTTCAGGTTTCTTTCCTGCGTAATGGTCATACCGCCCATGATGATGTCGAACTTGTTGGTCATAAGCGCGGGGATAATGCCGTCCCAGGCTGTATTGACGGGTACGAATTTTACACCCATGGCTTTTGCAAGCTTTCGGCCGTAGTCCATGTCGAATCCAATGAAGTTGCCTTTTTTGTCGGTCATTTCAAACGGCACATAACCGGATTCGAACCCCACACGCAATTCGCCCCGCTGAAGTATTTGTTCAACGTGTGACTTCTTGGCCAGGTTGATATCCGCCCCAAAAGCGGCTGCTGAGAACAGAAAACCAATGACTGCAATTGCAAGTACTCCAACGAATATCCCTCTTTTCATGTTAACCTCCTTTGCGTTCGTTATAATATTATCAGCAAAAGTGAACAACTTTAGGATCACCATCTTGAAAAAAATGAAGAAATGAATAAAAAACATTCTTATATCATAAATATGATAAAGTAAAGTATTCTTTATTAAATCGATTGTAATGAACTGCTTGACATGAAAGTCGGCAGATGGATAATATGATTGATGATTGGTGATTTATGATTGATGATTGGTGATTGGTGATTGATACTGGATGCTTACTGCTTTCTGTTAGGTTAAATTTCATACAAGTGACAAGCATCCAGCGACCAGTATCCAGTATCAGCATTGTGATAATATACCTTATAGAATGCAAAAAATTAGCCGAGGTAAATGGTTGCATGATTTAACCCGCGGAGGTTTATGATGAAAGAGTCAAATTTTATTTCCCTGGAAGATCTGATGCATAACCCTGAAGTAAAGCGTGTCATCGACAACGTCAATCAGGAGATAAAGGAGAGGCGGGCGCATGTCCCGCTGGTCTGCGATGTATTTGCGGGCGGCTATACGCGATTGACAGACAGTGACACCTACCGGTTCAATATAGACAGGGAAGCCGCCAGAACATTACCGGCCATTATCAAAAATAAGGTTCAGAGTGTGGTAAGGGAAGATCAACCTGACGAAGCTTTCAAAGCGAGCTACGGAAAGCGGCGAAATATCGGTATTGTATTTTCAGGAGGACCTGCGCCGGGCGGGCATAACGTGATTGCGGGCATCTTTGATGCCGCCAAAAAAGCGAATTCCGATAATAAGATTTTCGGATTTTTGCTTGGACCTGATGGGATCATCGAAAATGAGGTCGAGGAACTGAATGACAACCGCGTGAATGCCTACCGGAACCTGGGCGGCTTTACCATGATCAAGACCGGCCGAACAAAGATTGACACACCGTCAAAAATGTCTTTGTCCAGGGAAACGTGTAAGTCCCTTAACCTGGATGCACTTGTAGTCGTGGGTGGCGACGACTCGAATACCAATGCCGCATTTCTGGCCCAGGAGATGAAGGCAGACCGAATTCAGGTTATCGGTGTCCCGAAAACAATCGACGGCGACATTCAGGTGAGGGATGCAGCAGGAAGGGTCTTGTGCGCTATGTCTTTTGGGTTTCACACCGCAGCCCGGGCGTTTGCCAATTCTGTGGGGAATCTGTGCACCGACTGCAGTTCCGATGTCAAATACTGGCATATCTGTAAAGTAATGGGACGGGTTGCCAGCCACCTGGCCTTGGAGGTTGCGCTTCAAACCCATGCCAATATGACGTTGATCGGTGAAGAGTTGGCCGATTATACGGATGTAAAACGCCTTCAGAAGGCGCAGGAAGAAGGCCGGTCGGATTATCTTGCTTACGGCATGACCCTGAGACATCTGTCCCGGGTGATTTGTGACGGCATTGTTCGCAGGGCGGCTTTCGGTAAAAATTACGGCGTGATTGTTCTGCCGGAGGGTATTCTCGAGTTTATCAATGAAATACAGGTGTTCATTATCAAGTTGAATATGATCATCGCAGAGCATAATTCAACCCATGATAAGGATTTTCATACGGATTATCCGGCATTGGAAGATAAGCTGGAGCATTTAAGAAGATTGGCGCGGCGCTCCGAAGAGGAAAAGGGGACCTTCATATGGAACCGGCGGGATGATGACGTATTCAATGATATACCCGAGTTTTTCCAGGAAGGTCTCCTGACGGAAAGGGACAGCCACGGGAACTTTCAATTCTCCCAGGTACCCACCGACAAAGTGATCATGGGGCTTGTCAAGGATTACCTGAACATCCTGAAGGAGGAAGGAGCTTACAAGCTAGGCATCTCCAGGGACTATTACGAAAAGACCATGAGAAAGGGAGGACTGGATCCGGATGTGTTCGGGCCGGTTCTCTTTAAGAACTATGCGGCGAACAAATACCTGCTGGTGAAAGAATCGATTATTTCACTGAAGACGCTTAAACAGGAACTCATCCTTGCGGAGCTGGCCGAAGAAGCAGGGGAAGTCCCTTCGCCCATAAAAAAAATATACAGCAAATCGGTTCCGAGTTTTAAAACGCAGACGCATTTTTACGGGTATGACGGCAGGGGAAATGACCCGACCCGATTCGACTGTAACTACACCTATAACCTGGGACTCACGGTATTCAGCCTGATAGCCAACGGCAGCACCGGCCAGATGGCTGCGATTAAAAATTTGGATAAAGAATTTTCCAGATGGCGTCCCGTCGGAATCCCCATCGCTTCCTTGATGCATCTTGAAGAGCGAAAGGGTAAATTGGAGCTCGTTATTGAAAAGAGCCTCGTGGATATTCATTCAAATGCGTTTCGAATCGTGAAGGCATGCAGGGAAAAATGGCTGGCAGCCAATGACAATGGCGATGACTATCGAAAACCGGGGCCGATCCGCTTTGCTGGCAAAAGTGAAGAAGATCGACCCATTACATTGGTCTTGAATGCGATAGAGGAATAAAAACCAATCCGACAGTTGACTTTAAAAAATATATTTTATAAATTACGTGAAGCAGATTTGACCAGATAGTTTTTAATGGATAAGGCATTTTTACAGATATGGTAGATATCCGACGAAAAGATATAAAAGTTGACCAAGATAGAAGAACGAATCCCAGGCTGGATTTTAAGTGCAAAGCAACCATCCGCGGTATCAATCAGGTGGTGGATGTAACTGATATCAGCATGGGGGGATTCTTTTTTGAGTTGCAGACCAAGAAAAAATTAAAAATGGAGGCCCTTGTGGATGTGAGCATGAGGCTCCCCACCGAAGAGCAGGCCATAAGGTTTAAAGCGAAACTGGTCAATCAAAACGAACGGGGTATCGGATGCCAATTTGTTGGACTCAGCCCTGAAAACGAGGAGGCCGTTCGAAACTGTTTCGAAACTTTCAAAGACACCCTGCCGATTTAATCCCGTAAATGAGTTATGTGTGATGCGTGATGAGATATGCCCTTATCCCTTCACTCGTTACTCATCACTCATAACGCATCACGCATCGCTCGTCAAGGCTGTCGCTGAAAGTCTTGCGGAGATATCTGCAATCGATTTTAAGGCATCGTTGGACGCGTCAATACGTGTCAAGGGAACCATTCTTGAAACCATCGCGTTAATTTTTTGATCATACGCAATTCCCCCTGCGAATACGGGGTGGATCATCAAATATTTTTCCGATATCAGCTGAATAATACGCGCAGCATCTTGGTCTTTATGGTTTCTGATCTTATTGGTTATCATAAGCGGCTGAATGCTTTCGATTTCCCGACGAAGTACGTTTGCATCTTCTTCGCGGCCTTCCTTTTGTATCAGCTGGAGCAGTTTTTGAACGGTTTTTACTTTGAGTTCATTGTTCGGGTCCATGGCCGACTGGATTATCTTGAAGAGGGCGGCTTTTTGGCTGGTCAATCGGCTCAATTTTCGGTATACGGCATTCCTGATGAAGGCATAGGCATTTTGAATGGATACGGGTTGCGGTGTAAGCACAACAACTTTTTGGTGCGCGATGAGAAAAAAATCAAGGACGTTATAGGATGTTCCCGCGCCCAGGTCCATGACAACATGATCGGCATCCAATTGAAAAATGCCTTGTATGATCTTTGCCTTTTGGGCATATTTAAGGTTGGCCAGGGATAGAATGTCGCTGGCGCCGCTCAGAATGCGAAGGTTATCGGCTTCCGTGTCAATGCAAATATCATTCAATGAATGATATTTTTTTTGAATATAATCATAGACTGTTTTGGGAGAATTTTTAATACCCAATAAGGTGTGGAGGTTTGCCCCGCCAAAGTCAACGTCTATGAGGATCGTCTTTTTATCCATTTTTGAGAGGCTCAGCGCAATCAGGGTGCTTATGATGCTTTTGCCGACACCACCCTTGCCGCCGCCTACTGCCCATATTACCGGGGACTTTTTGGATTCGCCCATTTTCCGCGTATGGTTCCCTTCCGGTTTATTCAGCCCATATAAGTTTCCCAAAGCGACCACATGAGCGCCTGTTCATTATCGATGCCGAAGCAGTATACGTTCAACAGATCGCGCTTTTCCCGATCCAGGGGTTTAAATTTTATTCCGGCAGCCATGCTGGTACCGCCGGACTCCTCCAGATGTTTTCCCCATACAACCGACCCGTTCACGGTCAGGCATTTATCCGAATCCGGGAGATCGACTTCGGTGACGGCATTGGATCCGACAAGTTCCTTGACTGACAGCGTTCCATATTGCAGCCCCAGATCAACACAGACGCCCCCCAATGAAATATCTTTGCTTATGGCTTCGACGTTCATGACTCGGTCCGGTTGTTTCGGAAGGGTGATTTTGAGCGTGATTTTAACGGGGATCATGTGCCGGGCTGACCGTCTGACGCTTGCCCAGGCCCTGTTTTGATCCGTATCAGAAGCGCCTTTGTACAACCCTGTCAACAATTCTTCAATTAATGGATATTTTTTGCTGAGTCCCGCCAGGGCGGATTTGGATATCTTGACGAGTTCCGCCAATGTCAGCGTTTTAACTTCAGAGCGGGAATAATTTATTTGACGCAACGGAAAGACTTCTCCGAAAATATCATTATCCGAGAGACGCCGGGATACCCCGCCTGACGCGGATCGGTTTGCTTCCGAAGCAGGATGCAGGGTCTCCTCCAGTTCCCCGGAAACAATAAAATAAAGATCGTCGCACTTATCGCCGGTTTTGATGATCGTTTCGCCGGCCGGTATTCTTACCCGAACCAGTCTCAGTATGGTCGCAATGAACTCCGGATACGGCATGTCGGCAAAAAAACATTGAAGCGGTGATTCGCTAACGAGAACGGCCTGCAAGGCGGCGTGAAATGAACGGCCCTCCTGATGCGTCGGTTTTATGATACGCCAGGCCAGTATTTTTGAAACAATCGCTTGAAATGTTTTTCCGCCCTGAATGTACAGATCGCCGGCTGAGAGATAGTAACGATAAGCGGTTTCGGTCTCTCCCTTCTGAGACAGAAAATCAGCGTACGCCCTTTTTAAATCGGCTTTATCCGGGAAAAGCGTGATCAGATTTTTATACTCTTTTTTCGAGGATAATGTGAGGGTTCCTTCTGCGAGGCGCCTGAAAATGCTTCCCTGTTTTTCAATTTGAATATTCAAAACTCACTCCGTGATGAAATCCGTGTCTTTTTCAAATGTTCGGATTAGCGTGTTGATACGGTCGTTCATGATCTCACTTTTATGATACATCAGCTGAATAATTTCATAAAATGAATCGAGTCTTTTATTGGTTTTGGTCACGATCTCTCCTAACTGAAAGAAACGATCCATAATGGCTTCCATCTGGTGTATCAGTTTTTCATCGGTCGGCTCAAGCACAAGGGCTTGCCGGTCTTCGTTAAATGCACCGATCATTTTATCAAGATCTTCTTTTTCTTCATCCGAAAAACCAATATCAAACCCGTTTGCGTTTTTATCGCCCATAATTTCCCCACTTGTCAATAATTGATAACATTGCAAAAATCAAAAATGCCTTTTTGCGGGTTTTTTAAGTTTTGGGTGGTTAAGTTTTAAGTATTTGTAACCATCAATAGTTATCGTATTTTTTGCAGTTTTTCCCTGATTTTTAGGTCAATGGAAGATAATATGTCTTCTGAGCACTCCAGCTTTTTTGCGCTGCCGTCTTGTAAAGATTTTTCCGGGGCGGCCCAATAGTGAAATACGATGATTCCGGCAAGCGCAATGATGATCAAAGATAAAACCGCCAGGATGACGATCAAATAATTTTGAAATACAGCGGTTTCATCAGCCGGAAGTGGCCGGAGGTCGGCAGGGGCCGATATCACCGTTTTCATGGCAATATCGGGTTCCTGTTTTTTTAGCGGGTTATTCGAAAAAACGATGCCCTGGGCGGGGGCGGGAACGATCTGTTCCGGTTCGGGCTGGGACCGTGCTGGAACGGCGTCCGCCTCTTTCAGGCAGGTGATGTCCAGGACCATTCTAAACGGGTTTTTTATGGTGAAAGGATTCAAGCGGAAATGGGCGGTTGAAACAGCGATGTCTACGGTCAAATTATTTTCTTGCTGTGCGATTGCAAGATTGTCGATACATATGGAATTTTCTTTTATGACCGGCGCAGGGATATTCGATGTTGCGCCATCGAAGATAATGGAAATATGACTGGAACCATTATCCGGTGCAAGTTGATACTGAACGTCATCCTTGAATTCAAAAACGATTCGGCTGAAGTCATCATGTCTCCCCATCCTGATTTCCGTCAGCACGGCGGCGATTGCATGGCCGGCAATGGACAAGCAGAAAATACAAAGCACAACGCCGATGGGTATGTTTCTCGACTTTTTTTTCATAGGCAAGATATTACCTGGATCTTGCACGAGCCGGAGGCTTTCATTCGAATCAAATTTCATGCAAGATTCAGGTGTCAATCCATTGCTTCAAGCACCTCAAATCCCTGTTCTTCCAGTGCATCTTTGATAACAGCGGTTTTGCACGAGAGGAGCCTGAAATAATAGCTTCTTTTACCTTCTTCTTTTGCAGTCATTACGACACTGATGATATCGCCGCCGAAATCATTGATAATGGTCATGGCTTTTTGGAAAGATTTGGGGCTGTCGCCTATCACTACATCGATGCGCGAAGTGGCGGTCAGTATTCCCATCCAATCGATAAATGCCCGAAGGATATCATTGGCCGTAATAATTCCCACGACAATGCCCTTGCTTACCACCGGCATGCCTCCGATTTTATGTTTGTAAATGAACTGAGCGGCGACTTCAATGTCATCATTCGGGCTGACCGTGATGGGATCCCTGATCATCAGGTCGGACAGGGAAAGGTCAGCCACCATGGATGGAATCAGTCCCTGTTTTAAATCCCCGAGGGTAATGAATCCTTCAAGGCTATTTTCTCCGGATACAACCGGCAGGTGACGGATCGAATTGATTTTCATAAGTTCAATGGCTTCACTGATAGTTGCATCGCGTGTCACGGTGATGGGATCAGGAACCATTAATGTATTGATTTTCATGATAAACCTCCCTGTTCACGGCTTTGCAGGACGGGGGTGTAGCTGCAAAGCGGTTCCTCTGCCATGTAATCTCCCGTAGCCTCATATGCTCTGGCGCGGCATCCACCACAAACTTTTTGATATTCGCACATTCCGCACTTTCCGGTCAGCGCATCATAGTCGCGCAGTTTAAGAAATACTTCGGAGTGATACCAGATATCCTTAAAGGGTGTTTGGGTGACATTTCCGCAGTTGAGATCCAGGAAACCGCAGGGTTGGGCAATGCCCTGATGTGAAATAAAACAAAAGCCGATACCGCCGAGGCATCCCCGCGTTACGGCATCCAGACCATATGTCTGAAACGTTACTTTTTCACCATCTGCTTTGGCACGCTGTCTCAATATGCGATAATAATGTGGCGCGCAGGTGGCTTTTAGCTGCAGCGGCGTTTTTCCCCTTTGATCGTAAAACCAGTTGAGCGTTTCTTCATACGCTTCGGCATCAATGGCCTGGTCGACAAGATATTTTCCCCTGCCGGTGGGAACGAGAAGAAAGATATGATGGGCGACGGCGCCGAGGTTCACGGCAAGAGTTTGAATATCCTGAATCTCAGGGAGGTTCATTTTTGTGATGGTGCTGTTGATTTGAAATTCGATACCGGCATCCTTTGCGTGTTGAATTCCTCTCAGGGCACCTTCATATGCTCCTTCAACCCCCCTGAATCGGTCATGAGACATTTTTGTCGAACCGTCCAGGCTGATGCTGATTCTTTGGATTCCGGCATCGACCAGTTTTTTTGCAATGTCTCTGGTGAGCAGTGTGCCGTTGAGCGCCATGACCATTCTGAGGCCTTTGTCGGTTCCATAGCGGGCGATTTCAAAAATATCGGGTCGCAGCAGGGGTTCGCCGCCGGTGAGTATGATGATGGGGTCGCCCACTTCTTGGATCTGATCCAGCAGGTTCAGGCAGGTCGCGGTGTCAAGCTCACCCTCATAGGGTCCCATTGTGGCGGCAGCCCGGCAATGCATGCAAGACAGGTTGCAATTTCGTGTAATCTCCCAGGCAACCAGACGTAAAGATGATCGTTTTTTCCCTTCTTTCGGCGGATGAGGATGGCCCTTTATGTGAGAGGTCGCTTTTGTGTTCATTTTATCCCAATGGATTAAGCTCAGTTTTTTGCCGATAGCCTTATTATTCACCGCCGAGACGCAAAGTACGCAAAAAAATTCCTTTGTGTTCTTTGCGTCTTGGCGGTTAAATTTTTTAATTTTGCTGTCCGCCGATAAAATTACTCACGCAGTGCCTGTGCTGCTTCAATGGCAAAATATGTCAATATCATGTCGGCACCTGCGCGCTTGATGGCCGTCAGTGTTTCCATCATGACCTTTGCGCCGTCTATCCACCCCAGTTTTTCAGCTGCCTTGATCATGGAAAATTCTCCGCTGACATTATAAGCTGCAACCGGGAGATCGATTTCTTCGCGGACACGATAAATGACATCGAGATAGGGAAGCGCGGGCTTTACCATGATAATGTCGGCTCCTTCTTCGATATCCATGGTTACTTCCCGGATGGCCTCCAGAGCGTTTGCCGGGTCCATCTGATAGGTTCGACGATCTCCGAATTTCGGTGCGGAGTCCGCCGCCTGTCGGAATGGACCGTAGTAGGCGGAACAATATTTTGCTGCATAAGACATGATGGGGATATGACTCAGGTTGTTCTCGTCCAGTGTATTACGGATTTCAGCAACCCGGCCGTCCATCATATCGGATGGCGCCACCATGTCGGCGCCGGCCTGTGCATGGGAAAGCGCGGTCCGGGCCAGCAAGTCAAGCGTTGCGTCGTTGTCTACGATATTTCCATCAACAAACCCGCAATGGCCGTGATCGGTGTACTGGCAAAGGCAGACATCCGTGATGACGACAAGATCCGGCAACGCTTCCTTAACCGCACGAATAGCTTTTTGCACAATGCCGTCCTTGGCATAAGCGCCGGTTCCCAAGGGATCTTTTTTGTCGGGCAGCCCAAAGAGCATGACGGCTGGTATGCCTGTTTCAAAAGCTTTGCGGGCCAGTTTTATGAGGTGATCGATGGAGAGCTGGAAATGTCCCGGCATGCTTGGGATCGGATTTTTGACACTCTTTCCGCTAATTGCAAACATTGGGAAAATCAGGTCGTCTGTTGAGAGTTTGGTTTCTCGAATCATTCGACGAAACCCGCTGTTTTGTCTCAGTCTTCGCGGTCTGTAGTCGGGGAATAGCATAATTACCTCTTTTTAATGAGAATACCGAATTCAGGAGACAGAATAAGGTATTTGCCTTCGGTTTCACTGAAAATAAAAAATGAGCTGGAGCAAAGCGGCACCATTCCATTCTGTCATCAGAATCCTGTGTTTAAACGCTTGCCGATACTAAAGACTCTTTGCAAGGGTCAACCAAAACTTGTCCCTTTCATTAATGCTATTTAATCGGGATTTTGGAATGCTGTCAAACAAAATTAACAATTATTCACTAATGATTGGTAATTGACAATTAAAACAAAGTAAGTTGCTTCAAGGTCATTCTAATCGTCAATTGTCAATTGATAATTGTTAATTGATATGAAGGGAAAAGAGATTAAACCGGAGCGGTTTGTATACCAATCTTCGACCACGGTCTTGGATTAGGAAATTTCTTCATTCGTCAAGTAACAGGCCGGATCCTGAGCCCAGACATCTCCGTAGACCGCCTCGGCGCGGACCCTGAAATTTCCTGCGCAAATATCAAGCCAGCGGCACGTTGCGCATCGACCCTTGATATGCTCTTTTTTTTCTTTCAGCTTTTTCATGAGCGGATTGGAAAGATCCATCCATATTTTGGAGAAGGGCCGGTCTTTTATATTCCCAAAGCTGTAATGCCTCCAGAACTGGTCGGCATAGACCTCTCCATCCCAGCTGACGCAGCCGATTCCTCTTCCGGAGTTATTGCCTTCATTCATCTTTAACAGATCGAGGACTTCCTTGGCGCGTTCCGGATTTTCTTGAAGCAGCCTCAAATAGAGATACGGGCCGTCTGCGTGGTTGTCAACGGTGAGCACTTCTTTCAGAATACCGCGGTCATGAAGATCTTTGGTGCGATCAATGATCAGGTCCACTGCGGCGCGTGAGTTTTCATGGGAGAGATCCTCTTCAACCAGTTGAGACCCGCGTCCGGCATAGACCAGGTGGTAAAAGCACACCCTGGGGATGTTTTGTTCTTCCAGGAGATCGAAAATTTTGGGTATCTCGCGAACATTCGCTTTATTGATGGTAAAACGGAGTCCGACCTTGATTCCGGCTGCCTGGCAGTTTTTAATTCCTCTCATGGCCAGTTTAAAGGCGCCGGCAACGCCCCTGAACCGGTCGTTTATGGTTTCCATGCCGTCCAGGCTGATACCCACATAAGAGAGACCGATATCTTTTAATATGCGGGCCATTGCCAGGGTAATGAGCGTACCGTTGGTTGAAATGACCGCGCGCATGCCTTTTTTTACCGCATATCCTGCCAATTCCGGCAGATCTTTTCTTATCAGGGGTTCTCCCCCTGAAAGAAGAAGCACCGGGGCGCCGAAGTCCGCCAGGTTATCAATGAGTCTTTTTCCTTCTGCCGTGGAAAGCTCATTTTGAAACGCCTGATCCTTTGCGTGCGCGTAGCAATGAACGCATTTCAGATTGCAGCGTCTGGTAACATTCCAGACAACGACCGGTCTTTTATCAGCTGAGAACTGAAGCAGATGTGAGGGAAGCGTCGAAGACATTCTACCGTATCGCAGTGCATCGGAAGGTTCTACCGTTCCACAATATAGCTTGGATATGCCAATCATTTTTTAGCCTATTCCGTTCCCGTCAAGCATTGTTTTCTGCTCCGGGTCCCGGATCTTTCAATAGCGTTCTATCCTTGATCATGGTGCTGATATATGCTTCAGGGGAAATAAGGGCTTCCTTTGTAATAAAAAATCTATTTTTCCCGGTTTTATCCCGAACCAGCTTTAAACCGTACACAAAATCTTCGGACAACTGGTTGTAGATTTTCTTTAATTCCAAATCTCCCCTGATGATATTTTCTATCATGAAATCAATCGCGCTGTCTTCAAGCACAATGTTAATGTCATGGGTTTTCAGAAAATAGAGTTCAATGGCTTTTATCTGATGATAATAGGATTTAATTCTGTCCAATATTTTACCGATATCCGTGGCATTTCTCGTGTAATATTCTGCAATGGCCTCGATGCGAGACGGTGTAAGGTTCATCTGGTATTTTCGGATCATATTTTCCTGATTCGATTGAAGGTAGGCGATGATCACCTGCTTCTCTTCATCCTTTAATCGATTGAATGTGGCGTTTTGCGCTTCGGCGTTGGAAGGATCCAGCACGCTTTCAAGGGTTGTATCAGGCGATTCCACGACAGCGGATGTTACGGAAAACGTCTTGATGGCGGTGGAGGGCAGTCGCTTTTCATAAAGCAGCAAAGCACTTTCCACAGCGCTCACAAGACCCCTGGCCCCTGTATTTTCGCTGAATGCATGTTTTGCCAGTATGCGCAACGCCTTGTCCTCGAAGTTGGCTTCGATTCCATAGGCGGCAAAGTCCAGTTTTTTACCGAGGATGATAGGGTTGTTCGGGTTTTTCAGAATATTGTAAAGATCTTCTTCGGTCAGTCGCTCAAATACGGCCCGGACCGGCAATCTGCCGACGAATTCCGTCTCAAATCCGAATTGAATCAAGTCTTCAGACTTTAGGCGGGTCAAAATCTCCGATTTGTCCTCGGGTTTTGAAATTTGGGAGCCGAATCCGATGCTTTGCGTTGTGATGCGTCGATGGATGATTTCTGAAAGATCCGTAAAAGCACCGCTCATAATAAAGAGAATATTTTTTGTATTGACGACATTCTTATCCCGTTTTCCGGTTTTTCTGAAGTGTTCGACCTCCTGCAGCATGGAAATGGGGTCGTGGGGAACTTTGAGGTCGACTTCCGTTTCTTCCATGGGCTTCAGCAGCGCCCGCTGAACACCCGTTCGAGAAACATCCGCCCCGATAATGTTCCGGCTGGACGCAATTTTGTCGATTTCATCAATATAGATGATACCGTATTGTGCATGTTCAATATCGTCGTTTGCTTCCCGGACCAGATCCCGGACCAGATCCTCGACATCACCCCCCACATAACCTGTTTCGCTGAATTTGGTTGCATCGCCCTTGACAAAGGGTACGCCGATCTTTTTGGCGATCAATTTGATCATGTAGGTTTTGCCCACGCCGGTAGGTCCCACCATGAGTACATTGTTTTTAATGCTGCCGATCATATCGTTGGCACTGTCGGGTGATGCTTGATGACGCTTTATCCTATTGAAATGTGTACATATTTTAGTAGAAAGGATGGCTTTGGCCTTGTCTTGTTTGATGATGAACTGGTCAAGATAGGCAATAAGGTCTTCGGGTTTTAGATCAAACGTGATTTTTTTGTTTCTTTTTGTTTTTTGATTGCCGTCATTGAGCATATCTTCTTGCTGAAACACGAGAGGAGCAGCGACTTTGACATGGCCACCGAATTTTTTTGCAAGAAAATCACTTATTTCCTTTTCAAGCTCCGAAGGAGTCGGTATTTTTTCATTGAATGTTTTCATAACGATATACATAATAATCATGCCGCATGGAAATGCAACCTCTATCAGAAAATTCGGAAGACAGTGAACAGAGATCAGGGGGCAGAGGTCAGAGACCAGGTCAGAGATCAGAATGCAGCCCATGGTCAATACGATAAACATAATTACCCCGGAAGGGTTCGGTATTACAGCCTGGGGGTTCACCCCCGGGAAACAGACAAAAAAACGACCCTGTATCCTGAAGGAACGGCGTCGTTGCACGGGCCTTACAGGCACACCGTAAACAGGCTTCCCAAGTTCCCAGTTTCCCACCTTCTCAACTTCTATTTCTACGAACCCGCTTGTAGTGGCACCGTGAGGCTCTTTTTTTATACTCTCAAGGCACACCACGAGCGTGTTTATGCCTTGGCGTCACCTAAAATGGGGGTTGACTTCTGGCATGCCTTGTGATCATTTCGCTCATAATATAATTTTTTACTTGCTCCCATGCTTGTTTCTACGTGGGAATGTGCAGTTTAAAATTTAATAATGTAAAAGACTCATCAAGAAGGTGTAAAAAATTTTATGGATTCATTGTATGTCATTTCAGCGGTAGGACAGGATAGACCCGGTCTTGTTCATTCGGTTACGCGGGTTCTGGCAAGTCTGCACATCAATATCGTCGATATCGAAGCACGGTCGGTACGAGGCCATTTCACCATGTTTCTGGTGGTTGATTTGAGCACATCGGATGTAACGTATGAAGAAATGATGGAAAAGATCGGACCGGTAGGTATGAATTTTAACATGGGGTTGCGCGTTGAACCATATGAAGCCGGTCGTCGAAAAGCGAAGAAACGATTGAGGATGTTTACCCTCATGGGAAAAGACCGCCCCGGTATCGTCGCCTCGGTCTCGGGTATTTTTTCCGATAACCACATCAACATCGAAACCGTCAAAATGATCGCCCGCGGCGATTACATCGCCATGGAGATTATCATCGATACATCGGATATCGACGACGCCTCGGCATTAAGAAAAATTCTGTACGACTTTTCAAAAGAGACGGGTCTCGATGTTTCCCTGAGAGACTATGACCGCTTTCAAAAACCGAAACGGGTGGTGGTTTTCGACTGTGACAGCACCATCATCAAGGAAGAGATTATTGATGAGCTGGCCAAGGTTGCCGGCGTTGGGGATGCGGTTCAATCCATGACGGCCAAAGCCATGAACGGCGAAATCAGCTACACCGAATCGGTGAAAAAACGGGTCAACCTTTTAAAAGGTCTGACCGTGGACCAGCTTGAGATGTTGACAAAGTCGATTCACCTGACTCCCGGCGCGGAAGAGCTGATTGCGACCCTGCACCACATGGGCTATAAGGTGGGCGTTGTATCCGGCGGGTTTACTTTTTTTACGGATTATCTTAAAAAGCGATTGAATCTCGACTATGTCTTTGCCAATGAACTGGCTGTTGAGGATGGCGTGGTCACCGGGGAAATCAAGGGAGAAATCGTCGATGCCGAAACAAAAGGCAGTATCTTAAAGAAAATTGCCGAAAAGGAGAATATTTCGGTTGATCAGATCGTTGCGGTGGGCGACGGAGCAAATGACCGTTTCATGTTGCAGAACGCGGGACTTGCCATTGCTTTCAGCCCAAAAGAGATTTTAAAGGAATACAGCGACGGCATGATCACTTCGGACAATTTGTCCGGGCTGCGGTACTTTATGGGGATACCGGATGATAAGTAAATAACAATCACGAAAGCACGAAAGGACGAAAACACGGAAAAAAGAATACAGGAAACAGAATACAGAATAAAGCCCTGAAAAGATAAACGTCCAACGCCCAACATTGAACGCTCAACTTTCAAGATGGAATGCTATCGATTTTATGTTTTTGATGTTGGAAGTTGTATGTTGAACCGCAACAGCGAGCGAATCAAAATAGATAGAATTCCCTACGATGGCTGCGAAGCACTGCCGTAAGGCAGAACATTCCTCGCCGCTTGCTGCGAGGAATTTTCAATGTTGGACGTTATTTTTCCTTACACCTCACCCCTCACGCCTGAAACCTTTCGCCTCACCCTTAACGTTTCACGCCTCACCTCTTAACTCTGATTTGACATTACAGCTAATTTGTAATAGTATTACCGGTATTACGTAATACCGGAGGAACGATCATGAAAGTCACAACCAAAGGGCAAGTCACCATACCCCAGGCCATTCGTGAAAAATTTGGCATAACCCAGGCAACGGAAGTCGATTTCGTCGAAGAAAAGGGGCGGGTCTACCTGGTGAAAACAAGGGAAGCCAGGATTACATCCCGGAAATTTAGGAAATTAAGAGGAATCGCACCCATTAAAATGACAACAGATGAGATTATGGCTCTGACCCGGGGAGACAAATGAGCGGTGTATTGGTTGACTCGAATGTTATTCTGGATATTTTTTTAGATGATCCTCATTGGGCGGATTGGTCTGAATCCACATTAGAAAGGTATTCTCAGTCTGCTGTATTGTGTATCAATTCCGTTGTTTATGCTGAAATATCAATGGCTTTCAAAAAAATAGAGGATTTGGAAACCGCCATCGATAACGGAGGATTCCAGATAATACAAATTCCAAAAGAAGCGCTGTTTTTAGCTGGAAAAGCTTTCCTGAAATACAGAAAACATCAAGGCATAAAACGGTTGCCGCTGCCGGATTTTTTTATCGGCGCGCAGGCTGCAGTTCTTGATTTACAGTTAATTACGCGGGATGTGGGCAGGTATCGAAGCTATTTCCCCACCGTCAAGCTGATAAGCCCTTGGCTGCTTACCATTTGAAATTAAAATGCTTTTTAAGCGGCACATTGATATCCTACCGGGTTTTTAATTTCGATTTTCATTTTATCCTTCAGGACTGATTGCTATTTTTTAAAATTATGAAAAGCACAAGCTCAGCTCCGGTTCCCGCGCTTGTATGTTTATAAAATGTAGCAGAGGCTTCCAGCCTCTGGAAACCAGCGGCATGATGCCGCTGCCACCTTGTTTTAGTATCCGCTCTTGCATGCGGTATACAAGGATATAAAATGGTGGAACGAAGCGACAACCATCTTCGATGTTGGAAGTTGTATGTTGAATGTTGGACGTTATTTTTCCTGACACCTGTCTCCTGACTTCTAACCTCTGACTTCCGACCTCTGACCTCTGACATCTGAGACCTTCGCTCGTTCCCATGCTCCTGCGTGGGAATGCATACCCGAACGCCAAAAAACAGAGGTCTCAAAAACACCAATTAACAATTGCCAATGAATAATTGTCACCGGGATTCCCTCACGCATCGTTTTTCGTGTTTTCTCTATTTCGTGTTTTCGTGATTCATTTGTTGCGCCCCATTCGTCGGATCCCCTTCCGCTACCATTTGTGACAGGATATTCCGTTCTTTCTCATCAGGCAGTATGCCGGTTATATACGCCTCGATGACCGTCAGTCCATCCTGATTTCGATATATCGCTTCAGCCCTGGCTCGCCCGCGCTCATCAATCTCTGTGATTACAAAATTGCAGATAATGGTATCGCCGAAATAAACAGGTTTTTTAAAATCAAAGTTCATGCCGGTTGCCAGCCAGCCGATCTGGCCACCGATTTCTGTGATGATGCCGGCCGCCAGGAGGCCATGACAAATCCGGCCGTTAAAATTTTTGGCTTGGGCAAAGCGGTCGTCTAAATGAACCGGATTGTAATCCCTAGTGACCTCGGCGAATACCTGCATATCGCGCTCCGTGAATGTTCTGGAAACGGAAAAGGTATCACCCCTGCTGAGCCCATGGATGGTTCTATTTCTGATAGGGGTCATTTTCTGCAACCTTTATTTGCAAACGCTGCTATATTTTGCTAAAATCATCACATAAAATATCGAACCCAAATGTGCATATCATATTTTGGTATTAAAAAAAATATGGTATCCTCATTACGCTGAAAACATATAATATTCAACAATGTCAAGCAGCTATAACGTAACTACTGTTTAGGTAATAGTTCCGAAAATCAATGTTTACTCACGGTTATCAGGCACTAATTTTTTCTAAACTCAATAGGGGGTGATGCCATGCATCGATTGTCGCTATGTTCCTTGATTGCGCTGTTTTTATGCATTGTGAGTTTTCAGGTGAAGGCACAGACAGCCGGCAGCGCGTACTATGACCTGGGGGTTTTTGCGTACGAAGAAGGGAATTTCCAGGCGGCTGAGACTCATTTTATAAAGGCACTGGAAGCCGATCCCGAAGACCCGTCTGTTCATCATTACATGGGCAAAACGCTCATGGCCCAGGATCGGTTGGATGAGGCTGAAAAATATCTCAACGCTGCGTGGAAAAAGGATCCCGATCTGCCCGGCCTGGCCTATGACAGGGCGTTTCTGTATTACAAAATGGGCAAGTATGGCAAAGGTGCAATCCTTTTTGCAGACCTTGTCAAAGCGGAACCGGATCATGTCCTGGCCAACTTTTACGGCGGTGTCTGTTTATACCGAAAGGGACGATATCAGGAAGCCAATACCTATTTGATGTCTGCAGCGGAAAAAAGTCCGGAACTGAAAGTCAAATCTTATTATTATTCAGGGCTCTGCCATTATTATCTGGGGCAGGATCAGGAGGCGATCCAAAAACTGACCTTTGTGCAGATAAATTCTGACTCAAATGATGTGAAGAGCAATGCAGAAAAATGGCTGGCGCGAATAAAGGAAGGAAAAAAAGCGACCAAACCATATGCACTGGATGTCAGGGTTGCCTATGCCTATGACGACAACGTGCCGCTGGATTCTACCAAAGGGGATGACTATTCGCCTTCGGAGGAAGACGATTTCGTGTTTCTGGGATATATCTCCGGTCGATACAATGTTGTGGATCAACGCGACTGGATTCTGGGTCTGGGTGCCAGCCGATCGCAATCCTGGTACAGCGAGCTTGATGAGTTCAATATGTCTGAAACAGCAGGAGAGCTTTATGGAAATTATTATGCGAATCCATTCTCATACGGGTTGAGCTTTCGGCCGGTACTCTACCAGGTGGACGATAAGGACTTTCTGCTGGTTTATGAGGCCAAACCCCATATTGCGTATACATTCAGCCGGGATTTAATAGGCCGCTTTAGCTATACGTATAGCGCCAACGACTACCGCCAGGATGATTATA
>CAYTAQ010000036.1:24212-28820 GCA_964435695.1 uncultured Desulfobacterales bacterium
GGGATGGAAGCAGTCATGAAGGATTTCTGGATACCGTGTACTACTTGAGCGGTGAAAAAGGCTATGTCCTTGGCGGTGTCGGCTATGAACTCAACTCAGCTTCCGAAGAGGAATTCGACTACGGAAGGATTAAGGTGCGGCTGGGTGTGTCGCTGGAGCTGGCATGGGAGTTGCGGTTGCTCATCATGGGCAATTTTTCAAATAAGAATTACACCAAAAAAGACCCGGTTGAAGACGAGAAACGGCAGGACAATCGGTATGAAGGGGCTGTTTCACTGTCTCGAAACCTTTATTACGACTGGCTGCGAATGGCGGTGGAGTACACTTATGCGCAGAACGATTCCAATTTTGAAGACTATGAATACACGCGCCAGACCGCAGGTATTGCACTTGCAGCAAGTTTTTAGGCGGACTGATAAGTCGCTATCGAATAAAGGTATCTAAATTTCACTGAAACACAACGAAATTATTCGGGAGATATCCAATGAGCACACTGAGAAATAAAACAGTTTTTATGTCATGCTTAGTCGTTTTGGCCTTGCTGGGCCCAGGTGTTTTCCCTGCCGGCGCTTCCAATGGTCAGGGCCTGTTGCCGGATGGACTGGTTATGGAGGAGACCTTCAGCCCGGGCCGGGGACGGTCTGTCGGCAGGATCCAGGTCGTTAAAGGGGATGCCGTCATCATGCATGCCGGTGAATTAAAAGGCTACCGGGCTGAGCGCGGTTTGCGCTTGTATGACGGAGACACCCTCACGGCGCTGGAGGATGCCAAAATCCGCTTCCGCCTGAATGACGGGAGCATTCTGTCATTGTCATCTGAAACAAAACTGACACTCAACAAAAGTGTTTATCAAAAGAAAACCAAGCAGCGCTCGTCTTTCCTGGGTATGGCTTTCGGCAAAGCCAGGTTTTTTGTTGTAAAACTGCTGGACTACAAACGTTCAGAATTCAAGGTGAAGACGCCGACGGCTGTCTGCGGGGTCCGGGGGTCTGATTTTATTCTGGAAGTATCAGCCTTGGAAACGGTTGCCACTGCTCTGGAGAACACGGAGATCGAAATTCAGAGTCTGGAGTTTCCCGATGAAAAACCCGTCATTTTGAAAGACTTTGAAATGAGCAGGTCCTTCAAGGGGCGGCCGCTGACAAAACCCATAAAATTGTCGCCAGAAGAGATTAAGCTTAAAAAAGAAAGCTTTACCGGTGTTGAACCTGATACAGACGATGCGCAGCCCGATGGTGAAGGAGATGCAAAGGATGAAGAGGTCGATGATAGCGGTGTCGACGATGTAGACGAATTGGGCGAGAACCTGGATCTGGAGGACTTCGAAGGTATCGGGAATATGCCACGCGATTTAGGAAACGGTGGTTTTTTAATTCCCGAAACGGATCCCGGCGACAAAAATGCGGAAGCGCTGAAAGTCCCGGGTGAGCTGCCGGCTTTTCCGTCACAGCCACCGGTGGAGTAATCATATAAGGTATGGTTTTAAGTTTTAAGTGATACGTTTTTAGGTGACTATAAGCCAATAGCTGACAGCGAAATAGCGCACGTAGTGCAAATTATGCCCGCAGGGCAATTGACGTCCGAAGGATAAATGACACACAAACTGTAAAATACGTTTACTTTTTTACATTTGGAATTTTAATTCATCTTAGCGGGGTGAATCATGCGAATAAAAGCAAAACTGGTTTCAGTGGTGTTTATTTTCTTTGTTTTTTTCAATCCCGTATGGGCAGGACATGCGCAAGGCGCTCAGTGGAGCTACAGCCATCCTGCCATAACCAGCGCAGGTCTGAATGATACCTGGGTCAGCCCGGGAGGAAAAGTGTTTGCCGTCGGCTTTGACGGTGTCATTCTGCATTTTGACGGCAGTATGTGGACCCAGATGCCCAGCGGCACAACCGAACCGCTAAACGCCGTATGGGGGGCTTCCGAAAGCGATGTTTTTGCGGTGGGATATTACGGCACCATTTTGCACTACAACGGCAGTTACTGGTCATCTCAGTACGGCGACGCAGAAATCACGCTGCAGGGCGTTTGGGGGACTGACGGTAACGACGTGTATGCGGTCGGCAGCGCGGGAATGATTCTGCACTATAACGGCAGCGCCTGGTCTGTGGTCGATCCCGGCATCAATATTACCAACGGGCTTAATGATGTCTGGGGCAGCTCTTCGGCCGATGTTTTCGCAGTGGGGACGCAAGGTGTGATCTATCATTACGACGGCGAAATCTGGCAACAAATGGTGAGCGGGACCATCGCTGGCCTCGAATCCGTCTGGGGCGCAGCGGATGGCAGTATCGTGTTTGCCGTGGGAACCGGCGGGACGGTTTTATACTACGAGGGGACCGGCCTTGACTGGTTTGCCATGACCAGCGGTACAACCGCTCAATTGCACGATGTATGGGGAATATCCGAAACCCGTGTGTTTGCCATGGGATCCGGCGGGACCGTTTTATACTATAACGGCAATGACGATAAAGTCTGGACATCCATGACCAGCAACACGACCGAGCTGCTCACAGCCGTCAACGCCAATTTGACCGTCAATGTCTATGCCGTTGGCTATTCGGGAACCATTTTGCATTACAATGGGACGCAATGGTCGCCGTTGTCGAGACTCACCCGAAATACGCTGAATGATGTGTGGGGGTCTTCAGGAAGCGATGTCTTTACCGTGGGTGAGCAGGAGACCATCCTGCACTATGATGGCGCCAATTGGTCATTGATGCGCAGCAATGTGGAAGGGGAGACCCTCTGGGACGTGTCCGGCAATGCTTCCAATAACGTGTATGCCGTGGGCGACAACGGGACGATCTTTCATTATGACGGCGGCACCTGGTCCATTGACGATTCCATTATAACCTCGGCCAACCTGAACGGCGTATGGGTCAGCTCAGGGGGAGAGGTGTTCATCGTCGGCGATCCCAACCCCACCAGCGGACTGGCAACCATTCTGTATTCTAACGGGATCAGTGGCTGGATACCCATGAACAGCGGTACGACCAGTATTTTGTATGCCGTCTGGGGTACCGGTCCCGTCGATGTCTTTACCGCCGGAGAAAACGGAACGATCCTGCACTATAACGGTATTAGCTGGACACCCATGGTCAGCGGCACCACGGCCTTGCTCCAAGGTCTCTGGGGTAATTCCGGCAGCGATGTCTTTGCGATGGGCGACACGGATGTCGTGCACTATAACGGCGGCACCTGGTCATCCATGACATCCCTGGAATATCCCGACGACATGTGGGGATTTTCCGGCAGTGACGTGTATGCCGTCGGCGGGAGCGATTTAAAGAATATTTTTCACTATGACGGCGGCGCCTGGACCACCAAGGTCTACCCGGATGAAATGCCGCACGGCGTTTGGGGCAGTTCGGCAGACAACGTCTTTGTGGTGGGAAATTTCGGAATGATTCTGAACTACTCAGGACCTCTCAGTCCATGGGTTCAAGTGAATACGGATTTTTTCGACGATTCGAGCAACTATGCCGCCGATGCCATGGCGGTTTACAACAGCAAGCTTTATGCGGCGACCGCCAATAGTTATTTGGGGACTGAGGTGTGGCAATACGACGGTTTGAGCTGGACCCAGGTAAACAGTGACGGTTTCGGTGTAGAAACCGACAATTACCGGGCCTTGTCCATGATGGTCTACAATGGAAATCTTTATGTAGGAACACTCAATTACAGCACCGGAGCCGAATTATGGGAATACGACGGATCCGCTTGGACTGAAAAGAGCGGCGGCTGGACGGCCGGCCACACGGCCATCGAAAGCATGGCCGTATATGGCGGCAAACTCTATGTCGGCACCAACAACGCTGACGGTCCTGCCGAAGTCTGGGAATATGATGGATTCTCCTGGAGTCAGAAAAGCGGGAGCTGGAGCACCGCAAATTCCGCTGCGACCGGCATGGCCGTAGTCGGCACCAATCTCTTTCTGGGGACAACCCAACCAGGAGGCACTGCCGAAGTTTGGGAATATAACGGCACGGCCTGGGCGCCGGTACCTGCCCCATGGGATTCATCCAATGAGGGTGTTAACACGCTGATGGAAAAAAGCGGACAGCTTTGTGCCGGCACCTACAATGATGCCACCGGTGCGGAAGTCTGGCAATACAACGGAACGAGCTGGGCCCAGATCAACAGCGACGGCTTTGGCAATGGTGCTGATTTTCGCTCCGTCTACCGCATGGCGGTGTTGAATGATGTGCTGTATGCGGGGTTGTGGACAATATCCGGCGGCGCACAGGTGATGGCCTATAATGGTTCGATCTGGACCAATGTGACTCCGAGCTCGGACATCACCTGGAACGGTTCCGGCGTAAACAGCCTGGCTGCTTTTGACAATGTTCTTGCTGTGGGAATCTATGGGGAAGCAGAGGTCTGGACCTATAGGCCCGCAGAAGGTCCCGTGCAGTACACGCTGACCGTAAACACCGTGGGCCAGGGTAGTGTAACGCTGAATCCATCCGGCGGGCAGTACGCAGCGGGAACCGTTGTTACGATCACAGCCGTGCCCGCATCAGGCTGGAAGTTCAGCGGCTGGAGCGGCGCTTTAAGCGGAACTGCCAATCCTCAAAACATTACCATGAATGCCGATAA